>JAOZRF010000223.1 GCA_029940245.1 Desulfobacula sp. | reverse complement strand
CCTCACATCTCATTACTCTTTCATAATTTGTTGTGCCCGCCAGGGCATGGGGGTTATTAGAAAATATAAAACTGATAAAACCTATGGGGTGGACAGATGCAAAAGATAAAAAAAATACTTTGCGCAACAGACCTGTCGGAAACTTCCGATCATTTGCTTTCATGGGGAGTTGAGCTTTGTTTGAAATTTGACGCTTCATTTTCAGTCTTTCATGCTGTTCCTCCTCCCCGGGGTTCTGTTGCCAGGCAAATTGAATTTGAAAGGGGCGGTGAAAAAGAAGAAAGGATCGAGAAAGCCCATGCAAAAATAGAAAAATTCATGAAGCGCTTTGATATGAAATGGGATTTTGTCACAGCTTATGGTGATCCTGTTCTTGAAATTGCAAAGACTGCAAAAAAAATAAAAACAGATCTAGTCATTGCGAAAAGTCTAGGGTTATCAGGATTACAGCAGTTGTTTATCGGCTCGGTTGTTGGAAGCATGGCTAAAACAATTGCTCAGCCTCTTTTAGTAATACCTCCCGATAAAACCCATACATCCGGGTTAAATCTGAAAATTACAAATATCATCATTGCCTGCAGCTTGACGGAATCAGATGTTTATCTTAAAAAATATGCATTGGCATTTTCTGAAAAATTCAATGCAGATATCTGTCTGGTTCATGTCATGGAATCGCCGGTAAATGATAAAATTGTACAGATTAGTTCCGGGCATTATGATGAAGCACAAAGACGTTTGGAAGAAAAACTATCTTTACAGCTGGAAAATTTGATGTCTGCCAGAACGCATATCCTGCATGGCGTTCCAGGCGAGGAACTGGCTTTGTATGTGAAAAGTCGCAAAATAGATTTGATAATAGCAGGGGTTGACGATCACCCGGGCAGGCTCATTACCACTACAACGGCAGCACTGCTTCGCCATTTGCCATGTGCAGTGTTGACGGTTCCCATAAAAACCAGTTTACAGGCCCATGAAATTTAAATTTTGGATGATATAAAATGACATTAAAAACCGGTATTATAAAAGGAGATATATTTTTAAGGCATATACCAGGCGAGGGCTGTCCCGACACCCCCAAAAGGCTCAACGATCTGTATTCAATGCTGAATGATCCTGACATGCAGGGTCTCTTTATTGATGTTCCCCCAAAAAAAGCGCAAGAAAAGGAGATCCTTCTTTTTCATACCCACGAATATTTTGAAAAAATAGCTGAAACCAGAGGGAAAGCACTCATCGCTTTAACAGCAGATACACATGCCTCTGAGGATAGCTTTGATGCAGCTCTTTACGCCACAGGCGGATTTTTAAACGCCATATCACTGGTAGCGGCAAATAAATTAGATAATGCATTTGCTTTGATACGGCCTCCAGGGCATCATGCGGAAAAAAGCCGGGCCATGGGCTATTGCCTGTTCAATCATATTGCAATAGGTGCCATATTTGCACAAAAGATTTTAAAATTAAGCAGGATTTTGATCATAGACTGGGATCTTCATCATGGAAACGGTACCCAGCACGCATTTGAAAGAGATTCCAATGTGTTGTTTTTTTCCGTTCATCAAGCCGGTCTTTTCCCGGGTACGGGAAGTTTTACAGAAACAGGTTCAGGACCAGGAGAGGGATATACGATCAATCTGCCCATCCCCAAAGGGTATGGGGATTCAGAATATACTTCAATTTTTGAGTCTTTGCTTGTGCCTGTGGCAGAACAGTTTGCGCCGGAACTGATCCTTGTTTCAGCCGGTTTTGATACTCATAGGGATGACCCAATGGGGGGTATGCTTATGACTGCGCAAGGATTTGCAGGGATGGCTGCATCAATAAAAAAAATAGCCGACAAAGCATGCAGCGGTAAAATAGTGATGTCCCTTGAAGGCGGCTATAATTGCGATGCACTTTCAGAGTCAACAAAAGCTGTTTTAAAGGAGATGGCCGATGTTACATGCTGTGATGTCGGCGCAATGGCAGCAAAAGCTGATAAAAAAAAGATGGCTTATGTTGTCCGGCGCTGCATGGATGTGCACAAGAAATTTTTTTAATGGCGCAAGGGATGGATCATGAATAAAATAAATATTATGGAAGATGCCGTGAAAAAATGGCAAAGGATTATTGATAAAAAAGGTTCTGATGGCGGTGTGCTGGATTGTCCGCCGTGCAGACTATATTATTTCACTTTATGCATAGGATGCCCCATCGCTCAATATACCGGGAAAAAATTCTGCAAAGGCACGGCTTATATTCCCTGGTTCCGCCACCAGCTGGAAAAACATGATAAAATGATAAAAAAGATCTATTGCCCGGAATGTGAAAAACTTGCCCGGGACATGCGGGATTTTATGATTGAGATAAGAGATCATTTAATAGAAAAAAAAGCACAGGAAAAAGGAAAATAAGCGTGCTGATCAATGCATTGCTTTTTACACAAGTTTTTTGCATGTGTGCCGCAGTCTTTTTCTGGTTTTACAAAAACGGTAATACATTTGCAGAATCAGGATCATTATCCATAATCTGTGTTTTCATGCTGCTGTCTTTTATCCGCCAGATATCTTTTATCACAGGCTATTCCATCATTTCAACCTGTATTGAGGCGTTTTTTCTGATTACGTCATTTATCCTGATCTTCAGATATCGTTCATATATTGTCAACATACTGGACACATTAAAAAGGTTTAGATCTGAAAACCCCATATCTTTTATTTTTTTAGTTTTGTGCTTTTTGTACCTGGCGATCCATGCTTTCTTACCAGTCCCAAAAGAATTTCAGAATACATTTTACAATGTACCTGATTATCAAAAAAGCGGTTTTTTTTCATTAGGGGCGGTTTCTGAATTTTCAAAGTTTTTACCCATTAACCATTTTATTTTGTTCAACACATTTCTGGGATTTGAAACAGATTCCAATGCCGGGTTTTTTTGTTTTCTGTCCTATCTTTCCATAGGCTTTTCCACCTATGCCCTTGCCAGGCGGTATTCATGGCCGGCCATAGCATTTACCACAGCCATTCTGGTCATGTCCATACCCAGGCTTGTTGTACAGGCGATAAGCCCGGATCCGGAAATCATATCTATTGCAGTGGCGTTGTTCTGTATTCTTGCAATATATCGATCCGTTGAGCTGCCAACCCTGCTGGATCTCATTTTGTTGATTCTGGGTATCTTTTTTTGCATATCTGAAAATATTTCCAGCATGATCTTTGTGCCGATCCTTTTTTTTCTGTCCTGCGTAGTTCTTTTCAGGCGGCACGGTATGATAACATGGAAAAGTATTCTGGGAAAAAATCTTTATGCCGTTTTTGCAGTTTTGCCCGCTGCAATTTTTTCCCAATGCCGGCTGTTTTTATCGCCTTATTTTGACAAAACGCCCTGGTCCGGGCCATTCTCAAGCATTTCTTTCAATAACGATGGAATACAGGGGGCATTGGCGAATTTTATACGATATATTTTTGAAAGCGCTTATTTTACAGCACCTGTAGATATATTTTTTGAAAAGATTTTTAAATGGAGTACTGCACAAACCCTTGAGTCCCTGTATAATTTTTCTGTAAGACCATTCTCAGGTGAAAACGGTGCTGCCCAGGTATTTCATTTAACATGGATGCCCAATGAAATGTTTTCCTTCGGGCCTGTTGGATTTTTTCTGATACTTCCGGCCTTATGTTATGCCCTGCTGAAAGCTCCCCGCAGGTTGAAATCTGTTGCCGTGGCCCTTTTGGTTTATTTTTACCTGGTGTGCTTGATCATTGCCTGGGAACCGGGAAATGCAACGTTTTTAGGAATTTTTTATGTGTGTGCAGGATTCAGTATGGCCTTTTTTTTCCCGCCCTGGCGATTCACAAAAAGAATTAATAAAATTGTCCGGGCAATTGGATGCCTTCTGTTGTTTTTCATGCTTTTGGCAGCTTCATAAGGAACACCCTGAGCGCTTGGTTTTTATCATGCCTTATAATAGATATCCAGATATTTTTTAAGGATATCACTTACAGGGACAAGGGCCACTTTTGGGCCTGAAGTGCCAAGGTCAATGGCAAGAATATATTTAATATCTGAACTCATGATCCCCCTCAAATAAACAGTCTATCACGCCTTAACGACCAGAACATAACAGTGATCGATAAAATCAATAATAATACTCCCAGGGCAAAAACACCACTAAACCCGATGTATTGGTATAACCAGATGCCAAAGAGAGGTGCAATCATTGCCCGGATGCCAACCATGCTAAGATGTACGGATTGGTATGCGCCTGCGTCATCATCCTTACAAAAATAAGCTGACCCGATATTCCACAAAAGTGACATCGTCGCAGCAAACAAGCCATTCCAGGCAAAAGAAATCACTACCAGATAATAAAATCTATACGCACCAATGTCAAAATAATAGGGATAATACTCAGTGAGTCCCATAAAAAACAAGTACATGAGCAAAGTAAAAAAAGTAAAGGCAGCAAACTTTCGTGGGTCAACCCGATCTATAAGTTTACCAAAAACCGGTAACAGCAAAATCGCTATAAGGTTATATGAATTTTTATAAAACGCAAGGCTAGTGTAATTCAGTCCAAGTTTTTCAACCAGAAAAAGCGTGATAATCGCAACAGTGAGCATAAATGAGAACCCATAAAGCATAAACCCTAACTCAAAATCACGATAGGGTTTGTTGAATTTAATAATAGCTTTCATATCTCTGAACGACTTGCGAAGCGATTCCCGCATGGAAAGAATTTTTTCGCAAGTTTGCAAGTAGTCCACCTTCACTGCAAAAGAGAGCAAAAACAAGGAAAAAATCCCTAGTACCCCTATGACAGGATAAATATAAACAAACAAAAATGGATCGGCATCAAGCATCCAGCCAAAGACAAAAGTAGTGATCATCATCACTATTTTATTCGTCATGGCAGCATAACTATAAAGTTTTCCAAAATGTGAATGGCTATAATTGTTTTTAAGGATACTATTGATTATCGGATAAACAATCGGCATTGCCAAATAGTAGCAAAGGAAAATGACCAGAAAAAAATAATGATAAAAAACCATATCCTTTGCAGGAAGCAATTCACGGGGGAAAACGATTATCAAAAGCATGGGTAACCTGGTAATAAGAGCGGTCATCCTGAGGATGGTTTTCTTTTTGTATCGCTTTAATAATTCATGGATAACAACAGTGAAGACAAAGACAATTACACTGGCCTGAAAAAGAATAGCCAGTTGCATCTGACTACCCTTAAGGCTTTTAATAAACACAAACTCGTTAAGAGCCACTACTCCAAACAATATCCCTTCGATTATTGAATAAAGAAGATGGAGCCCGAATATCTTTTTTTCATTTATTTTAAGATCCGCAAACTTCAACTTCTATCCTGTGAGCTTACCTGTTGTCCATTTTTCATTCTTAAATTTTACCCATGTTGTTAAGGGCCCACTCAAAAATAACTTTACATTTTGGAAGCCGATTCATCCTGTCCGG
>JAOZRF010000222.1 GCA_029940245.1 Desulfobacula sp. | reverse complement strand
TAATACAAACATAAAAGACTATAATAAAAAAGGCAAGCAATACCAATAAGTTTTGATTTTAACCTCTTTATTTTTTTGAGGTGATCATTTGGTCCATCATATCGGCTGCCAGCCTGGCAAAAGACAGATCATTAATGTGAAGATTCTCCTCTTTAACGATAATGGTTTTTGCAAGATTTTCTTTGAATGTTTTAACAAAAAGATCGTTTGTCACAGGATCATATAACGGGCCGTCAATATAGTCAGCGACTGACCAGCCTTTTTTAGGAATTAATACTTGTATCGCTTCTCCTGCAGGATTCAATTTTTCTGATAATTGTTGAGCAATCATTTTTGTTTCTTTTTTGTTCAATCGAATGGCAGAGCGAAAATCATAAAAAAATATTTTTCGATCTTTATATTGCTCAGGGATGGTGTAACGGTCAAATTCCAGCACAGCACAGTCTAATCCACCTGGTATGATAAGCCTGGGGAGTGAATTTCCTTTTATGCTTTCAAAACGATGAGGGCCGATTCCACCGCAATACCCATTCATGAGCTTATCTGCCAGTTCATGGGTTGCCAGATCCAGAATGCCTTTGAAAAATCCCTCGGCAGCCAGCTCTTCCATTGCCGTCCCTCCCGTGCCATTGGCATGGAAGGTAACGACTTCATACCCTTTGTTTTCCAGTAATTCTTTAATTTGTTCTGCAGCCCGGGTAATGAATCCAAAAAAAGAAAGGGCAATGCGCGGACGATTCTTGTCAGGAACCCAATCGCTTTTTGCCATGGCAGTAACAGCCGCCGCAGCTTTGTCCAGCATCCCTCCCAGAATACTATTGATGCCCAGTATATCAGAAACACTGGGCATCATGGTGATGTCCCCGGTTCCAACGATATGGGTCATATCTCTTGCCGCGACCGTGGACAGCATGACTTTGGGGATGCCAATTGGCAGTACACGCATGATTGTCGTGCACATATAGGTGCCGGAACCACCGCCCGCGGAAACAATACCTGCTATTTCACCTTTGTCATGAAGCGTCTTGACAAGTTTTTTGCCTTCCTCCAGCATGGCCTCAATCATTTGATCCCGGCCCTTTCCATCTTGTAAAAGGCCCTTTGCCTTAAGGCTGTTGAAAAGATCAAAATCCAGAGCACAGGATGCCGGCTTTTTGGTCCCGACATTAATGGTGAGAGTGCGAACCCCTCGCTGTTCTATACACTTTTTAAGAAAAAGATGTTCCGCAGCCTTTGTATCAAAGGTTCCGAGTACGGCTATTGAAGATGTTTTATCCATTGGATATCCTTTCTATTATAAACTCAGCATATTTTCAAGAGCAATGAAGGCATCTTTTTTTATGGTTTTATCAACCGTGACAATGTTTGTTTTTCCGATATTTTCAAGACAGGCCAACAGATTTTTCAAATTTATTTTATACATGTTGGGGCAGAGTGACTCCTTTAAAGGGATTATTTTTTTGTCTGGATAGTCCATGGCAAGCCGCTTGATCAGGTTGATTTCCGTTCCAATGATAACCACGGAACCTTTTGATGTCTGGTCCACATATTTGACGATAAAACTTGTGGAACCCACGGCATCCGACGCTTTTACAACCTCCTGGGTGCATTCCGGGTGCACAATAATTTTAGCATCTGGAAATTTTTCTCTCATGGCAGTCATGTCATTGGTTGTAAACCGCGTATGAACCAGACAATGTCCTTTCCATAAAAAGACCGTTGCGCGTTTGATATCGCTTTCACTATTTCCACCCAATGGTTTTTCAGGGTCCCAGACAATCATCTCCTGTGCCGGGATCTTAAGATTATTGCCCGTGTTTCTTCCCAAATGTTCATCTGGAAAGAAAAATATTTTTTCTCTTTGTTTAAATGCCCATTCAAAGGCTTTGGACGTATTGGAGGAGGTACACACAGCTCCATTGTTTCTTCCGCAATGGGCCTTGATAAAGGCATCTGAATTCATGTAAACCAGGGGGGTCACCCGATTTTCTCCGACAATGGCCGTGACATCATTCCAGGCCTTTTCAACCAGAAAGGAATCTGCCATGTCCGCCATCCAGCAGCCGGCATTCATATCAGGAATCTGCACGGTCTGAAAATTTTTTGCAAGAATAGCAGCACTTTCTGCCATAAAATGAACTCCGCAAAAAACGATATATCGTGCATGCTTATCCTGGGCAGCCCTTTGGGAAAGGCCAAAAGAGTCTCCTTTATGGTCTCCCAGATCAATGATCTCTTTTCTTTGATAATGATGGGTTAATATGACAAGCTGGTTTCCAAGTTTCTGTTTGATCGCAATGATTTTATCAGTGATCTTTTTGTTATCTTTCGTGTTTTCCATGTCTATTCCTTTCCGATTAAAAAGATACCATAAGTCGCAAACAGATTGGGCAGAAAGTTTACCATTTTACCCTGGCGATTCGTTGGTTTTGTTTTAATGGCAGCCTTTTTCAGGATTTTAAAGCCAATCTGATCAGAGAATTTGTGAAAATCGTTAAGACTTAGAACCCTGATATTGGGGGTGTTGTGCCATGAATAGGGCAGTTCCCTGGTCATGGGGGCGCGCCCCGTAAATGCCAATTGCACGCGGACCTTGATATGACCGAAATTAGGGAAACTGACCACCCCCATTTTTGCCACCCGCATCATGGAATGAATCAGGTTTGACGGCTCATAGACCTGCTGGAGGGTCTGGGAACAAATGGCATAATCAAAGGCATTATCCGGAAAGTCTTCCATTTCTTCATTAATGTCGCCCTGTAAAACGGAGATCCCTTTTTCAATACATTTGATCACCTTTGATTCTTCTATCTCTATGCCCCTTTCCCTGATATTTTTTTTTTTTTTAAGCCAGAAAAGAAGGTCTCCTTCTCCACACCCCAGGCCCAGCACTTTTGATTCTGGCGCAATCCATGAAGCAATAATTTTTAAATCATATCTTAAAGGATCAGGTATCAAGGGACACACTCCTTAAAAATCCTGTGATCAGATTGTCAAGCCTGTCACTGGGAAGCAAAAAAGCATCATGCCCCCATTGGGCATCGATTTCACAAAAGCTGACATCCAGGCCGTTTTTTTTCATGGCTTTGACCATTTCTTTTGACTGATAAGTGGGATAAAGCCAGTCAGATGTATAAGATACCACAAGAAATTTTGATTTGCATTTTGAAAAGGCTTTTACAAGGGAACCTGAACCATATTGTGCAGCCAGGTCAAAATAATCTGCTGCCTTGGTGATATATAAAAAGGAGTTGGCATCAAAACGTTCGATAAATTTGTTGCCCTGGTGCTGAAGATAGCTTTCCACCTGGAATTGGGCACCGAATTCAAAACTTAAGGCAGACCTGTTTTGAAGTTTTCGACCGAATTTTAGGCGCATGGAGTCATCGGAAAGATAGGTGATATGCCCGATCATCCTGGCAATGGCAAGACCCATGTCCGGTTTTTTACTTGAATAATAATCTCCCTGATTCCAGTTGGGATCAGCCATGATGGCTTGTCTTGCAACCTCATTAAAGGCAATGGCCAAAGCTGAGTGCCGGGTGGTGGTGGCAAGGGGAATGGCGGATTGTACCATATCCGGATATCGGACACACCATTCAAGAACCTGCATGCCACCGACTGATCCGCCGATCAGCGATAAAATAGAGTTGATTTTAAGGTGATCCATCAGGGCTTTTTGTGCCGCTACCATATCACCAATGGTGATATGGGGAAAACTGGTGCCATATTCTGTGCCTGTTTCAGGGTTTATGAATGAAGGGCCTGTTGATCCGGCACAGGAACCGATAATATTGGAGCATATGACAAAGTATTTGTCTGTGTCTATCCCCTTTCCAGGACCCACCATGATATCCCACCAGCCCGGTTTTGCATCTGTGGGATCATAATACCCTGCCATGTGAGAATCTCCTGAAAGTGCATGAAGTACAAGGATAACATTGCTTTTCTCCTGATTCAAGGTTCCGCAGGTTTCATAGGCAATGGTCACAGGGCCGATGCTGGCAAGGCTTTCAAGTTTCAGCCGGTCAGGGGGCATTGCAAAGGTAAAAAATTGTTTCTCAACAATGCCGACGCTTCCACCTTTCGGGTTTTGGTCAATATACTCGCTCATCCGTTAGACCGTTTCCTAAACCGCTTCCAGAGCCTGTGCCAGATCATTGCAGATATCTTCAACATGCTCTACGCCCAGGGAAAATCTCAGTAGCTGGGGGTCGGCAAGTTGATTTTTAAGGTCTTCAGGAAAACTTATGTACTGGGAAGAGTAGGGGTGAATAATCAATGTCTTACAATCCCCGAGATTGGCTATGTTTAAAATCATGTCAAGATTGTCGATGAGCCTGAAGCAGGCATCCTGATCCTTTAGACCAAAGGTCAGCAGGGCGCCAAAGCCCTTATTATTAAATTGTTTTTTTGCAATCTTATGACACTTATGATCCTCAAATCCCGGAAAATTGACCCATTTAACCTTTGGCTGTTCCTTAAGGAAATGGGCAACCTTTATGGCATTGTCCATATGACGTTCCATGCGAAGGCCTAATGTGTTCAGTCCAATGGCCGTAAGATAGGAATGAAAAGGCGCAGGGGTAGTTCCAAAATTAACATGATGCTCTTTGAACAGTCTGTGCAGAAAAGCAAGATTTCCTTTTTGTTCAACAAAGGGAACAAAATCAGAAAACTTTTCACCGGACCAGTCAAAATTTCCAGCATCCACGATCACGCCGCCCATCGCGCCACCATGCCCGGACAGATACTTGGTGGTTGAATGCAATACAATATCTGCCCCAAGTTCAATGGGCCTGCAAAGCCAGGGGGATGCCAGGGTATTATCAATCATAAGCGGGATGACGTTTGCGTGGGCAATCTGTGCAATGCTTTTAATGTCGGCAATTTCCATGCCTGGATTGGTAATGGTTTCCACATAAACAAATCGTGTTTTTTCAGTGATGGCCTGTTCAATGTCATCAAGGTTTAAAGGATCAACAAGCTTTACACTGATGCCGTATTTTTTAAAAATAGTTGTAAAAAGCGAATATGACGACATGAACAATGCTTTACTGGCGACAAATTCATCTCCAGAACGAAGCAGGGTCATGCAGGCATTGTTAATGGCGGCCATACCGGAACCGGTCACAACCGCGGCTGCTCCTGATTCCAGGGATGCCAGTTTTTGTTCAAGAAACCGGTTGGTGGGATTGCTTAAGCGCATGTAAATATGGTCGGACGTTTTACCGGCAAATGTTTTGCTTAAGGATTCCGCACTTTCATGATAATGGGCCGTGGTCTGAAAAATGGGCGGGAGGGTTGCACCCTGCCAGGGGCTGTCTTTTAACCCTTCATGAATTGCACGGGTTTCAAAATGATAATTGTTTTTTTTGATCATGATCTTTCCTCTCAATTCGTTCGTCTATTTTAAAGGATATAAATATCACATTGTGGTAGATTTTTGTCAATATTTACTTTGTTTTTTTACAATAAATTAAGTGACATTCTAT
>JAOZRF010000221.1 GCA_029940245.1 Desulfobacula sp. | reverse complement strand
CAAAAAGTTTTTCCCCTTCAATAATATGAATCAAAATATCAATAATACCCGGCCTTTTTTTCTGTTCATTGAGGATCTGCTCCAGCCTTTTATGATCAACAGCAATTTCAAGTCCTGTCACTTCATCGCCTTCCCGGGATGTGGCTCTGACCACACCATTATGACATAAAATCATACCTGCCTTATGAAAATCAGGATGTTGTTTTATCTGGGCCACCATTGTTTCAATATTCATATCTTTTTCCTTATTTGTTTTCCTGTTGATGTGCAATTGTTTGAGCTTTTTCAAAATCTTTTGGTGTGTTCACATTAAAAATAAAGCGCATTTCAGGGTCCAGCAGTTTTAATTTATCCACTGGGATCTCCTTAACCTTTTTTTTTCTGAAAAATTTTTTTATCATGAATATATTATTTTCAAGATTTTTTTCTATAAAGGGAATACACTCCTTTGAATACACGGCAGACAAAGTCTCAAGCCCGTCATCTGTCCTGGGAATAATCACTTCATAACCAGGCTTTATACTGCCCACAATATGTTCGATAACAGATCGTTTGACAAAAGGGGTATCACAGGCCGTCACATAGGCATAGGGATAAGAGGCATAAAAAAGTCCTGCATGAAGGCCTGCCAGGGCGCACTTTGATGGAATAATGTCTGTCACCACCGTCATATCCCATCCTGCAAAGTCTCTGGGCTCGTTTACCACTATAATAACCTCTTTAAACAGGCTTGAGAACAATTCATAAATGGTTTCAAGAATCATCTCACCCCCGATCTTTCGGAAGGTTTTTTTCCCCCCGGGAAGTCTGCTGTTTCTCCCACCGGCCAATACCACACCTGTACTATCAAATTTCATTTACACCTGCCCTGATAAAAATAATTTTGTAAGCGTTCACAGGGCACTGCACCTGATGCGTTGGCGGGCACTTGAAGTACATGAGTACGTCTGCGTGCCCACCGCCTTGCATCTGCAGCACCCTGTAAACGCTTACAATTCGGCGAATTGACTGTGAACAGTTACATAATTTTTTATTCAATATTAATTATAGCAAGTCAAACTTAAAATCTCAAACTTAAAATCCCAAACTTAAAATCAAGGTGTTGCCCACTATAAAAAAAGATGATAAAGATTCTAAGACTATAATAAATCAAGGGAAGGCTGTTATATGAAAAAGAAAAAAAAGATCCTGACAGATCAGGATTTCAAAAGGATCATAACCAGAATGTCCCACGAAATTATAGAAAAACACAAAGGGACAAAAAACCTTGCGCTTGTTGGAATCCAGACCCGGGGGGATTATCTTGCAAAAAGAGTAGCCGATCAGATTCGGAAAATAGAAAATGTAACCCTTCCTGTTGGCAGCATGGATATCAACATGTACAGGGATGACTGGACAAAAATAAGCCATCAGCCCATTGTACGACCATCCAATATCCCTTTTTCCGTGGACGACATGGACATTATCCTTGTGGATGATGTGCTGTTTACAGGGCGAACCATAAGGGCTGCCATGGGTGCGTTAATGGATTTTGGCAGACCTTCCCGCATTGAGCTTGCCATCCTGATAGACAGGGGGCACAGGGAGCTTCCCATCCAGGCAGATTACAAAGGATTGTCCATAGACACAGAACATCAGGATATGGTAAACGTCCTGGTGGCTGAACATGACAAACAAGACGCAGTTTACATAGAACAGGACTAAGATATGAATACGCTTTTACACAAACAAAACCTTCCAAAGAATATTAAGGTTGCGGTTATTTCAGTCTCAACAACAAGAGGGATTGCCGAAGACAAATCCGGTGCCTGGATAAAAAAACAGGCCAAAAAAGAAGGCCATGAAGTGGTGATTCATCAGACTGTCAAAGATGATATTGAAGCCATCAGGGAATTAACCCTGAATGTCACTGAAAAAGTCAGCCCGGATGCCATCATCATGACAGGAGGAACCGGTATCAGTCCCAAGGACGTTACCATTGAAGCTGTCAAACCCTTATTTGAAAAAGAACTCACTGCCTTTGGCACTCTTTTTACCCAGTTAAGCTTTGAAGAAATTGATTCTGCAGCCATTCTCTCCCGGGCTACAGCCGGAATCTTCAAAAACACAATTATATTCTGCATGCCCGGCAGTATCAAGGCCTGCAAACTGGCCTGTAATGCCCTGATATTTCCGGAATTGGGACATCTTTTAAAGCATATAAGGGAATAAAAATATGAAAACTCTTGAAAATTTTATAGACACCTGGAAAGAAACCCCATCAAAAACAAAGCTGGCCTTTATCCAGATTTATGAGCATCTGAAAACACTTGAAGATACCGCCCTGGAATTCAAGGCCCGCCCAAAAGTAAGCTTTTCTTTACGCCCCAGACACAAGAACCAGAAAAACAAATCCCTTTTTGCCATGGTTGATGTGATTGATGATGATCCCGAAGAAAGATGGCTGTCTGTCTGCTTTTACAAAGAAATGATTACCGACCCTGATGATGTCGGTGAGCTCATCCCAGAGGGACTCCTTGGTGAGGACGGGTATTGCTTTGACCTGTATGAATATGACAAGGATGAAATTAATTATATTAAAACAAGACTTTCCCAGGCCTGGGAAAATGCAAAAGGCTTGAATTGATGAATTCAAACAACCTGGTAAATCTTCTGGTTTCAAAAAAACAGCAGACAGTTCTTAAAAAACTGTCATCTTCAATGCCGGATATCATTCTAAATGACCGGCAGATCTGTGACTTTGAATTATTGATAACCGGCGTTTTTTCCCCTTTAAAGGGGTTTATGAAACAGATTGATTATGAATCTGTCCTTGACCGCATGCGCCTTGAAACAGGAGAGCTCTGGCCTATCCCCATCTGCCTGGATATTCCGGAAAGTCTTGCCCTCACCCTTGAAAAAGGCCAGTCTGTCGCTTTAAGAGACCCGGAAGGCTTTCTTCTTGGAATTATGAATGTTGAAGATATCTGGCCGATAAACATCGAAAAAGAAGCTCTGGCCATTTATAATACCCGGGATAAATCCCACCCCGGTGTTGACTACCTTTACAACAAATCCGACAAATATTATATTGGTGGTGAGGTTCAAGCTCTGAACCTTCCAATCCATCCGGATTTCAAGCAGATCCGGAACACACCGACTGAAGTTCGAAAAATATTTTCCAAACTGGGCTGGAAGCGTATTGTGGGTTTCCAGACCCGGCAGCCCATCCACAGGCCCCAGTTTGAAATGACCATCCAGGCCATGCAGAAAGCCCGGGCAAACCTTCTTCTTTTGCCCATAACAGGTGTCACAAAGCAAGGTGACTTTGATCATTTTACCCGCATGCGATGTTACCAGAAAGTTGCTGCCCACTATCCCCCTGACTCATATATCTTAAACCTGCTTCCATTGGCCATGCGGATGGCCGGCCCAAGGGAAGCCATTCTCCACATGATCATTGGTAAAAATTTTGGCTGCACCCATTTTGTTATTGGACACGATCATGCCTCTCCTGGCAACAGCAGCAGCAATGAACCTTTCTATAAATATGATGATGCAATAAAACTTGCCCACAATGCCCATAAAGAAATAGGTGTTCAGACCGTCACATTTGAAGAAATGGTCTATCTTCCTTTTGAGGATGAATACAAAATTGCAAGTCGTGTTCCAGAAAATACAGACACTATTTCTTTTACCGGAACCGATATCCAGAAAAGAATCAGGGCAGGTAAAAAAGTACCGGACTGGGCCACTTTCCCGGAAGTCATCCATGAACTTCAAAAATCCTATCCACCTCCTTTAAAACAGGGCTTTACTGTGTTTTGCACAGGACTTTCCGGAGCTGGTAAATCCACCATCGCCAATATCCTTTATTCAAAATTTCTTGAAATCGGGACAAGGCCGGTCACCCTTCTTGATGGCGATATTGTCCGAAGAAACCTTTCTTCAGAACTCAATTTTTCTAAGGAACACCGGGATATCAATGTAAAAAGAATCGGGTTTGTAGCAGCAGAAATCACAAAAAACAGAGGCATTGCCATCTGCGCTCCCATCGCACCTTATGAAAATACACGAAACAAGATCAGAAAATCCATCGAAGCCCATGGCGGCTTTTTTGAAGTCCATGTTTCCACCCCCATCACAGAATGTGAAAAAAGGGACAGGAAAGGCATGTATGCCAAAGCAAGAGCCGGCCTTTTAAAAGGATTTACCGGTGTGGATGACCCTTATGAAGATCCATCAAACCCTGAACTGGTTATCGACACCACAAACCTGACACCTGATGAAGCAGCCCAGGAAGTTTTGCTTCACATCAGTCAGAAAGGGTTTATTTAATTCTAACACAAAACAAGAGGCAACATGACAAAGAAAGCATTGATAACCGGAATTACAGGCCAGGACGGGGCATATCTTGCCGAATTCCTGCTGAATAAGGGATACCAGGTCCATGGTATCAAAAGAAGATCCTCTCTTTTTAACACTGACCGGATCGACCACCTTTACCAGGATCCCCATGAAAAAAACAGAAACTTTATGCTACACTATGGAGATCTGACAGATTCAACCAATCTTATTAGAATACTTAAGCAGGTCAAGCCTGATGAGGTTTATAATCTGGCTGCCCAGAGCCACGTGGCCGTCTCCTTTGAATCCCCGGAATACACGGCAGACACAGATGCCCTTGGCACCCTGCGTCTTTTGGAAGGTATCCGGCTTCTTGGCCTTGAAAAAAAAACCCGGTTTTACCAGGCATCCACTTCAGAACTCTTTGGCAAAGTCCAGGAAACCCCACAGACGGAAAAAACACCTTTCTACCCCAGAAGCCCCTATGCTGCGGCCAAACTCTATGCCTACTGGATAACTATCAATTACAGGGAAGCCTATAATATATATGCCTGCAACGGGATTCTGTTCAACCACGAATCCCCCCTGCGCGGAGAAACCTTTGTCACCCGCAAAATCACCCGGGCCCTTTCCAGGATAAGCCTTGGCCTGCAGGACTGCTTATTTTTAGGCAATCTGGATGCAAAAAGGGACTGGGGCCATGCAAAGGATTATGTTAAAATGCAGTGGCTGATGCTCCAACAGGACCAGCCGGAAGATTTTGTCATTGCCACAGGAACACAATATTCTGTCAGAGACTTTGTAAACACTGCCGCCAAAGAGCTGGACATAGAAATTAACTGGCAGGGCAGCGGCGTGAATGAAAAAGGGTTTGATAAAAAAACAAACAATCAGATTGTTGCAGTGGATCCCAAGTATTTCAGACCCACAGAAGTGGAAACTCTTCTGGGAGATCCTTTAAAAGCAAAACAAAAACTTGGCTGGGGACCGGAAATAACCTTTCAGGAACTTGTCACAGAAATGGTCAAACATGATCTTGTCCTGGCTAAAAAAGATCACCTCTGCCAGACTCATGGGTTTGATACCTTTGACTACAATGAGTAACAGGCAACAACTGGAAACTCATTTGTATATAAAAATAATATTTTACAACCCATGCTAAAGGAATTT
>JAOZRF010000220.1 GCA_029940245.1 Desulfobacula sp. | reverse complement strand
CACGATATCTACGCCGTAAAATCCAGTCACCAACCTTTTCACTATTCACTAATTTACTAATTTGAAATATGAATACTATGTAATGATTTTCGTTATTATCCACTTCGCTATCCCATGCTAATTGAGAGGTTAACTCGTAATTAATAAGTGGCGCCACAACATTCTTAGTGGCGCCGCCTATCCAGTCACCATATTGCGCTTACCCAAACCATTAACTCTAACTAACTGTTTTTAATATATTATCGTTTTTATCCAGGCCCCATAAAGACCGCTGCAATATGGCATACATATTGCAGAATTAAAATGAAACAGGAAGCTTACTTAATCACTCAGCGAGCAGGTATGCATTCTTCATTTCTCAATCCTTGTAGCTGTTTTTTGACAATTAACTCTTACTATTACACTCAGAGTAAACAATGAAAGAAATTGATACAATAACTCAACCAGAGTCATGATAACGTAAGCTTAAAATGGTAATAACTATTTAAATCTATGTAAGTATTAAAGGAGGTAAAATGCCAAGTTATGTCATTAATGAAAAATGTGACGGATGCAAGGGAGGCGATAAAACCGCTTGTGAATACATCTGTCCTAACGATCTTATGACTTTAGACGAAGACTTGATGAAAGCCTACAATTCAGAACCTGACATGTGCTGGGAATGCTATAATTGTGTCAAGATCTGCCCGTCCCAGGCCATCGAAGTCAGAGGGTATGCTGACTTTACACCTCTGGGCGCAAATGTTGTGCCGCTAAGGGGCAGTGATGATATTATGTGGACAGTCAGTTTCAGGGGAGGAACCGTGAAGCGCTTTAAATTCCCAATCCGGACAGTGGCTGAGGGAAATGTAGTACCCGATGGTGATTTTGGCGAAGGTACCGGAACATTAGATGACCAGCTATTGTTTACGGAGCCGGCTTCTTTAAAAGCTGATAAATTATGGACCTTCAAAAATTAAAGGATAAATCATGCAGAATTTTGAAACTATTGAAGTATCAACAGATCTTTTGATCATTGGTCCAGGCATGGCCGGATCTGGTGCATGCATAGAAGCAGCGCACTGGGCCAAACAGAATAATTTAAAAGTAACCGTCGTGGATAAAGCAGCCATGGAGCGCAGTGGCGCAGTGGGCATGGGACTTTCCGCGATAAATCAGTATCAAGGCGACAATACACCTGTGGATTATTTAAGCTATGTCCGCCAAGACTTAATGGGTCTTTGCCGGGATGACCTTGTAATGGACATTTCCAGGCATGTAAACGGCAGTGTACACTTATTTGAAAAATTTGGCTTACCAATCTGGAAAGACAAAGAAGGAAACTATGTACATGAGGGGAGATGGCAGCTGATGATCAACGGGGAATCATACAAAGCCATTGTCGCTGAAGCTGCCAAAACAGCTGTGGGCATAGATAACATTTATGAACGTGTCTTTATCATTAAACTACTGCTGGATAAAAATGATAAAGAACGTGTCTGTGGTGCAATTGGATTTAGTGTCAGGGAACAGAAAATTTATGTATTTAAGTGCAATGCCTGTATTGTCAGTGCAGGCGGTGCAGTACATGTTTTCAAACCACGGTCCACAGGCGAAGGATTGGGTCGGGCATGGTATCCCCCATGGAATTCCGGGTCCAGTTCCTATCTGACCACAGCAGCCGGTGCTGAAATGAGTTCCCAAGAGGTGGTCTTTATCCCTGCGAGGTATAAAGATGGCTATGGACCCGTGGGGGCATGGTTTTTACTTTTCAAGGCAACAGCCACCTCGGCCACCGGGTTTGATTACATGGGAGAAGGGCTCGCTGAAGGCGGGGAGCTGCATAACTGGCCGCCTTATGGAAAGGTAAAACCCATTCCCACCTGTCTGCGCAATCATCTGATGATGAAAGAGATGTATGAAAAAGGGCACGGTCCCATATTAATTCATACGGATAAAGCCATTGCCAAAATCGCAGAAGCAGCACCTGATAAAAAAACCTATAAAAAAGAAATGAAAAAGCTTGAAGCTGAAGCATGGGAGGATTTTTTGGACATGACCATCAGTCAGGCGGTTCTCTGGGCATCAAAGGATGTTTTCCCGGAAGAAAGGCCTTCTGAAATCATGCCGTCAGAACCTTATTTCATCGGGTCTCATTCAGGGGCTTCAGGCGCCTGGACAAGCGGACCGGAAGATATCCAAACCGAGGATTCCAAAGACGATTATTTCTTCGGGTATAACCGCATGACAACAATAAAAGGGCTTTTTGCAGCGGGTGATGGTGTTGCCAACTCAAGCCATAAATTTTCATCAGGTTCATTTACAGAAGGTAGAATTGCTGCCAAAGCAGCTATAAAATTCTGTGTTGAAAACGCTGGTATACCAGAACCGGATACTGATGTTATTGAAAAACTCAAAGCAGATATCCAAGCGCCATTGGCGCATTATGAAGAGAACGCCGGGTATACCACTCTGGGGGCAGCTAAAAAACGATATGACCTGCCGGTGGAAGAGGTCAACCCCTACTTTATTACCCCTAAAATGGCATTATTCCGCCTCAATAAAATTATGGATGAATATGCCGGCGGCTGCGGTTCTCAGTATAATTGCTCTGCCGTCACACTTAACATTGCCCTCAAAGAATTAAAAATGCTCAAAGAAGACCTTTCTAAGCTTGGTGCCAGGAACCTCCATGAGTTAATGCGGTGTTGGGAAAACATACAAAGAGTTCAACTGGCTGAAGCACATACCCGCCACAAATTATTTAGAGAGGAAACACGATGGCCCGGATATTTCTATCGAACGGATTTTCCCAAAATGGATCAGGAAAATTGGGGAGATGTGTTTGTCAATTCAGTCTACGATGAAGAAAAAGATGAATTCAACGTTTTTAAACGAACCAAACACAATTTGGTTCAAATCGATAAAGTGGTAGGGATGTAAATAAGCAATACATCCTTTCCGCTTGAGATACTTGTGTAATGCCATTCACAGTATCCCTTCAAATTACAGCCGGACAAAAAACGACCTTTTGTTCGGCTGTAATCAACAATTGTAATAAATTCGGTAACAAACTGATGAAAAAAAGCAATCAAACAGACAATATACAAAAATGGTATGATTTGGGCTATACTCATGGATTAACCTTTGCTCATGAAGAGGCTGATTATGAAGACCTCGCCGCCATATCCAGAGAAAAGGCCATACCCGCTCACTGGGATATATTCAGGGCGGGAATCTTAAACAGATTCTTAGCGGATTCCTCCTTTAATTTCCCGGCATATTCCAAAGGATTTAGCTGTTCATGTGAAAAAATTTTTAAAACCCTAACACAACAAGGTTGTTTGTCATGACAAGTGAAAAAAGACCTGTTTGCCCATATTGTAAAGCGGAAATGAAAAAATGGAAGGTCCCGGTCGCATCGACCTGGAAAAATGAATTCTTCTATGTTTGTTTTAATGAAAATTGCCCTTATTTTATTGAAGGATGGCAATATATGTGGGAAACACAAAAAACCTATGCCTCATACCGGTGCAAATTTGATCCTGATTCAGGCAAATATATGCCTCTGCCGGCATGGTCAGTGGATGCCTTAAAAGAAAATATTATGGACTAACCCACACGGTTATTTAATGCCGAGTTTTTCCTTTTTAGCGGCCATAACGTGTGGTTTCAGCTTCAGCCCTTGTTGATTGAGCAAACCGAATTCAATCCATTTCATGGCAAACCTGTAAAGTGCAATATCGTTTCGACGAATCTGGGCAATTTCCTGCTCTTCAATATCAAATTGTTTTAAAAAACTGGTTTCAAAAACGAATTGTCTGAATTGATCAATATCATAGCATGCCATAAAAAACATTTCCTGAATTTGTTTGTTTTCAATTTTTTTATCACTTAAAAACAAAGCCGTGGTTATATCCTTGAATAATGATTCCATCTCCTGATAAATCGGGACACCTTGTCGATCAAGCCATCCTTTTACAGTTGACGTCGTATCCGATTTAAACCCCAGGCAGAAAGGCACATCCATGATTGAATAATAAACCTTTCCTTTTTTTTCAGTGATCCTGGTTGACTCCGGCTGCAGGGGATAAACACGGCATGCCCAGGGACGGCTTTCATATACTGCACATCCGGAATCAGTTACAAATGGACAGCTTTTTTGTTCATCATTATTCATTTTTAATCCCACTACGGGCAAGCCGCTTTTCCCCATAAGGGTATATGTATATTTTTGTAAAAATGCACCGGACAATATGTTCAGACAATTTTTCAATTGAATAATATCATAGGGCATTAAAAATATATTAACGTTCCGGCAACACCGTGTAAAACAGTCCAGTTGACTGTTACATTCAAAACAAAAATCATCTTCAGGCTTTAACACGTTTAACCCGCTATATTTGTAATCAATCACGTATCCTCCTAAAAAAAATATTTAAAATAATTATAATAACAGCATTCAATATTTATGCCAAATACGACATTTCTTTGTTATCCTTACTAAAATGATCGATTTTATGGATAAATATAAGGTTTACTTAGCATTTGGTTTGTTATAAAGTTGTTTTATTATTGGTATTTGCAGCTTATAGCAATGACACTATTATCAGGAAGATGTCATGACCTATATCAAATATGAAATTCAAACCAACGCATTTGTAAAGTTGCTCCTTGAATCCATCGGTGACGGCATTTTTGTCCTTGATCCAAAAGGAACTATCATTGTCTGGAATCCGGCAATGGAAAAAATCACTGGTTATTCGGCCGATGAAATAAAAAACAAGAGCTGCCGATTCTTGCATTTCAGTCAATGCTTTGAAAAAGGATGCCCCGCCACTTTTAAAGATTGCGGTATTTTAAAGCGAGGTCGCGTTGAACCAACAGAATGCCTGTTAAAACATAAAGCCGGTCATAATATATCCATCACAAAAAATGCCCGGGTTATCAGGAGTAAAGACGATGAGATCATTGGCATTGTTGAAGTAGTGACAGACCTCACCGAATTAAAAAACGCGCGATTAAAAATGGAAGAAG
The DNA here is from genome assembly GCA_029940245.1 of Desulfobacula sp. Taxonomy (GTDB): domain Bacteria; phylum Desulfobacterota; class Desulfobacteria; order Desulfobacterales; family Desulfobacteraceae; genus Desulfobacula. The sequence continues at coordinate 509 of JAOZRF010000220.1, read as the reverse complement.
CCACGCGCCGCCTGGGTGAACTGAACCACTTGGGCGGGATTATCGCAAAAAGCCAGATCATGCAAAACGTTTTTTCCTTTATCAAAGCCTCGGCAGCCAGTGATGCCACCATATTGATACAGGGTGAAAGCGGTACAGGGAAAGAACTAGTAGCCAACGCAATTCATTCCATTGGAGAACGGCGGGATAAGCCCTTTGTTACAGTTAACTGCAGCGCTCTTCCGGAATCACTTCTTGAAAGCGAATTGTTCGGTCATGTAAAAGGAGCTTTTACAGGTGCCGGCCAGAATCGTGTCGGTCGATTTGAACAGGCGGACAGCGGTACCGTCTTTTTAGACGAAATCGGAGGAATGACCCCGTATATACAGATAAAACTGTTACGGGTGCTCCAGCAGAAAGAAATCGAACGAGTGGGCGAATCCAGAATACGGAAAATAGATATCCGGGTGATCACAGCTTTAAACAAAGATCTAAAATCCTTGGTTGATGCCGGCACCTTCAGGGAAGAG
>JAOZRF010000219.1 GCA_029940245.1 Desulfobacula sp. | reverse complement strand
AAAACACGAGGCGGTAAAACCCAAGAAAATCAGTATAAGCTGAATTTTAAAATATATTCATGATGTAAAGGAGATTACCATGGAGAAGACACAAGAAATAGCCAAAAAAGAAGAAAAAAACATTGAGAAAACACATGGGTTGTATGAAGCAATTCCTGCAGTTGATATCTATGAAAACGAAGATGAAATTCTTCTTTATGCGGATATGCCGGGAGTTGTTAAAAATGATATCTCTGTTAATATTGATAATGGAACCTTATCGGTTTCAGGAATACGAAAGCTTGTTACGAAAGGTGCTGCAACGGATACAGAATTTACTGATGTTGAGTATGCCAGAAGCTTTTCTGTGCCCCAGGCCATTGATATTGAAAGAGTTGAAGCAGAATTGAAAAACGGGGTGTTAAGATTGCACCTTCCCAAATCTGAAGCATCTAAACCCAGACAGGTAGAGATAAAAACCTCATAACCAATTATTTAATTTGTCCGCGGATTCGTATCTGCGTTTGAGGCTGTAACATTAAGCAAAAGATGGGAAGCTTTCTCCGGACGGCTTCCCATCCTTAAAAAAAGCTAAGAACACCTGTTATGTAATCGTATAAATTCAGCTGGTCAACAATCCGGCATTCAACAACCTTGGCGTAATCATAAATATTAATATAAGGGTATGAGTATGAATCTATTCAGAAAACTCATGTAAAATAAAAGAATACTTATTGGGTTGATATTTTTTCTTTTTTTTATTTCCGTTGTGCAGGGTGTTTTTATCCTAAAGTTTTATCGATCATCCAACCTGGAGAAACCAGAGAATAATTTTACCACGGAATTTGAAAAATATTTCAGCTTGGAAGATGATTTTTTCAAACCGTTTGATAATAAACCCTGGGATCCTTTTGAAGAGTTAAAAAGCATGCGTGAGAGACTGGATCGTATGTTTGATGATTCCTATAACCGTTTCAGAAAAAATCCTAAAAAAGAGTGATAACTACCTGAAAATGGAACGAAGTACAGGCATTTTTCAAAGATCCATTCAACTGCCGGGACCTGTCAAATCAGATGCCATGGAAACTTTTTACAAAAATGGTGTGCTGACTATAATCCTGCCAAAGCAAAGATAATTGGCCACTATCAACCTGTGTTCCCCCCTTTTGCTCTTGTTTTTTTCCTTCTTGTCCTGGGCACAATGCAATGCCTCTTCCGTGGCAAGGGTTAAAAAGCAACAGTTACATGAAATACAACTTGTTTTTTCAAGGTCTCCTGCTGCCCATCTCTTGACAAGGCGGGGCTCCCTTATCAGTGGCCTTGCCAGGGCGACATAGTCGGCATCCCCTGAAGTTACGACCGCTTCTGCAAGAGGATAGGAAAGAAAACCGCCTACAAGGATAAGGGGTATCTTTAATTGATTTTTTTGTAATTTCAAAACCTTAATTGATAAGGCTCTCGAAGCTTTACTTTTGGTTTTGTTTGGAATTGTTTGTAAATGTTTGACCTTGGCGGGCACAATTTAGGCACACACATGCACAGGTCGCAACTTTTCTGAATATCACCAACCTGAATGGCAGAAGGCAAGTTAACACTTACCACTTGACCGTTTGCAGAAGATCTGGAAAAAACAAATAAAAAAAATGATCAGAAAAAAGACACTGTTCAGGTGGGGAAGAATCTGAGTTATATTTTTGAATATTACTTTTTTCATAATGCTCCCTTGCAATCATCAGAAAGGTATTTTACTATCACACTCTAATCGTTTCTGAAAGAGGGAAACCAGATGGAATGGATTAAAATAAAATAAACAGGAAAAAGGAGCTTGGAGAATATGGAGGAAAAACCATTACAAAGTGTATTTTTTCATTTTAGGTTTAAATTTCTGGCTATCACAGCCATATTTTTTTTGGTGTGGGTTATCCTTTCAAGCTCGATGGAATTTGATCAGTTTGCAACAAGCCTTCAATATAAACTATTGGGCCCGTTTTTTATCGCGTCAGGGATTTTTTATCTGGTTTTCAGAAAAGTTCCTTTCAAATGTCCTAATTGCCATAAGACTGTTTCGACTAGAAAAAACTGGCATTGTCCACATTGTGACAAGATGCAGGGGAAAGAACGCTATTTATCGGATAAGTGTGTCCATTGCAAACAGGTTCCGGCCACTTCTTTTTGTGAGCATTGCAAGGAAGAATTCAGACTTTAGACAAGCCCTATGAATTCAAATTCCAATTTTTTTTGAAGGTTTTCAATCATTTTAAAAATTTCTTTTAACAGCTTTTGATCCAGGGCTGAAAGATTGTTCGGATAGATATAATTGTCAGGGGTTTTCCCTTCGTCCATAATGGTGGTGATTTGTCGCAGGAATCTTAACTGCATCATGTAGTTATAGGCCCTTACAATATCTGTATATTCTTTGTTTGTTATTGCCTTCCTGGTATAGAGTCTGAACAGCCTTGTCAAAGTATTGGTGTGTTTAATGCCGTTTTTAAGGGCATAAATTCTTGTAAAATCAATGATGGGCAGCATGGCTATTTTTATATCCAGGGCACCTTTTTGTTTGCCATGGGTTTTTACCACAAGTTTACCAAAAACACTGATGGGCGGTTTAAAATAAAGGGTGTTTTCAGTGAGGTTTCTTAGAAATCCGGACCAGCCGCTAATGCTGTTTAAAAGATATTGTTTCAAGTCATCTGCCAGGGTCATGTCTCCCCAGGTGCCCCTGAAATCGAAAAAGATACTGGAGTGAAGAAGGTTTTCAGGATTTGATGTCCGAACCCAGGTGTTGAAATAGTCTTTCCATTTGGATAAGGGCCGGCACCATTTCGGGTTTTTTGCCATGTTATTGCCATCGCAGAACCGGTATCCTGCCATATCCAGCTGGTCGCAGATGAGTCGTGAAAGATCGTCAAAGTATTGTTTTGCTTTTTCAGGGTTTTTTGAGTCTTCATAGACAATGGCATTGTCCTGATCAGATATCAGAGTTTGCTCTTCACGGCCCTCTGATCCCATGGTTAAGAATACAAATTTACAGGGAGGCGGACCCATTTTTTCAAGGGAAAATTTTATGATTTTATCAATTATTGCATCTGAAAACGTAGCGATCAGGCGTGTTATGTATTCAGGGTTGGCACCATTTTTTATGGGATCAAGAAGCATTTTTTCAAGCTTTGAATGAATATTTTTAATCTCCTGAATACTGACAGCTGATTTAACGGTTTTGATGAGAAGATAGGTTGATTTTGTCTGGGCTGATATAAGATCTTTTTCACTGATAATTCCGGTAATATCCCCTGACTGGCCAAAAACCGCCAAATGACGTTTATCATTTTTAATCATGGATAAAAATGCTTCAAATACCTGGCAATCAGCTGAAATGGATATAATGGGAGAGGACATGATATCTGAGACGGGCTGGGACATATCCATGTTTACTGCCACGGCTTTTTTTCTCAGATCCGCATCAGTGACAATGCCTTGAATGGTTTGTTTGTCTTTTTTTATCAAAATAGCACTGGTATTGTTCCGGCTCATTTTAAAAGCTGCGTCTTTGATGCTGGTCTCCATCAGGCAGGTGGAAATATTTGGCTGGAAAATGGACCAGATGGGCCGATTGAAAAAGGGCAGGTTGAATTCCCTGTCTTTTATCTGTCTTGAAATTATCCCTGCAAATGATTTATTCAGCATGCATTTGCCGAACTCATTGGTAAAATAATTTTGAAACTCTGGGTTTTCATTACAGATGGTTAAAAAAAGTTCTGCCGTAAGGGTTATAAACACACTGTCTTCAAGCACTTTTAAGGTTCTTATGGAAATGGCATCATTTAAAAGAATTGAAAGACCACCAAAATTGTCTTCTGTCTTTAATTTTCCTGTCAATATGTTTGTATTGTTCATTGCATAATAATATTGGGCAGAACCTTTGGAGAGAGTATAGAGTTTTTCAACTTTTGTGATGTCCTGTTCAAGAAGAACGGTATCTTTGGTGACTTTTTCGCAGGAAAAAGCATGAGTCAGCTTTTTTTGCTCCTGGTTTGAAAGCAATGAAAATGGATAAATCTGTAATTCTTCTTTCAATTGAATTCATCCTTTTTAGCGTTCATGATGTTTTTGGCTCAAATGCCATATGGTAAGGCAAAAGCACATCTTTTGAAATTTTAATGTAGTTTAATTTGTTGAATCCAAACAGTTTTGCGAATACTGATGAGGGAAATTCGATTGTTCTTGTAATAAAGTAGTCCACTTCATCATTATAACGTTTTCTTGTCACAAACAGGTGGTCCTGAAGTGAAATAAATTCTTTTTTAAAGTCTTTAAATTGTTGAGAATCCTTTTTATCAAGAGATATTTCCAATTGAGGAAGCAGGTCTTTTAATTGGCGTGTCAATTCTTCCTGGGAAATTTCAAGTTTTTTTATCAGGTCATTTTCAAGAGGTTTTTTTTGGGGAATGACCTGCTGTAAAATGCTTTTTGTTTTTTCAATGGTTTGGTTTAGTACTAAAATAGAAGCTTGCGGCTCAGTTTTTTTTGCCATTTCAACAAATTCGGGCAATAGATCAACCCTATATTTGCAGGCATCAGTCAGATACTCTATGGATGCTTTAATTCGATTCTGGGCTCTCCAAAAACTGGTGTATCCACCCAAAACAACACAAAATAAAATAATTCCAAGGGTAACGAGACAGAATCCAATAAATCTCGGCAATGACAGTTGATCAGGCATGGTGTACTCCTTTTTTGTGTTAGGTGTTGCTGTATCATCAAGTATCATTTAAATGATATGATGTTCAACAATAATCTTTTACAGGCAGGCATTAATATTTCAGCCGTGCATAATAGGTTTTTTTGGATGCTTTAATGGCATCTTTGAGGGTCAATACGCCATTACTGTTTAAGATCGGGATCAGTTTTAAAAAAATTTGGGCAGTGGCAATGGTATCCCCAAGGGCTGTATGCCTGCCGATAATATTTACCCCTAAGCGTTTTGCAATATTTTCCATGTCATGCTGTTCATGGACAGGATGCAGGATTGCAGATAATAAAAGCGTATCCAGTACTGGATTTGAAAACTTTATATGGGTGGACTTTTCCTTTACTTTCAGCATCTTCATATCAAAAGCAATATTATGCCCCACAAGTACTGTGTTTGCGGTGAATTTTTTGAATACGGGTAAAATAGTGCTGATATCATTTTTCCCGGCAACCATTTCATAATTAATGCCATGAATTTTATAGGATTCCATGGGGATATCTCTATTAGGGTCCACCAGTTCTTCAAAAATATCTTTATATACAATTTTGTTGTTAACAATTCTTACTGCCGCGATGGAAATAATTTCATCACCGCCATCAGGACTCAACCCCGTTGTTTCAGTGTCAAAAACCGTGTAGGTGATATGTTTCAGATTTGTGTTTAAAAGATCAATATTTTCTTCTCCCGCCTTGAACAGGTCAAAATCATAAAATTCAGGTCTGCTGCCCGCAATAATGGGAGAGCGCTTTTTTTCTTTTAAAGGTGTCTTTAAGTCAGCCTGGGTGATAATGTTGATTG
>JAOZRF010000218.1 GCA_029940245.1 Desulfobacula sp. | reverse complement strand
CTGCTTTTTTGGCATTGTCAAGTTTTTTCTCTGTAAGATCATAGGATAAATTGTCATTAATCCCAAGAACAGGTGCTCCGCAGCAATCCAGTTTGGATGGCCAGTCAATGCTTTTTGCACCGGTAATATTTACAAGGTTATCAAAAAGGCAGGGCGAGACCGGATCATCAAACTGCATTATTTCAGAAGGACGAAGGGCATGACAGCCGTAATGGGTGGCTATTTTAAGATCTTTATAATGATCTATGGTTTTTTTGTTCAGTTCTTCAATTGTAATGTCATTATGCAGGACAGACAAATAGTGTGATATTAAGGAGGTCCCTTTATATTTAAGACCTTCTCTGTCTAAAATATCATTAATTTTAAGTTTTAATTCATTATCCTCTTTTAAAATTGCATCGGCTTTTTTAAGACTTCCAAAACAGCATTGACAAAGGGTCAGTATGTCCAACCCTTTTTTTTCAGCTAATGCTATGTTTCTGGCTGATGACAGAATCCATGCGGTTTGATCTGTATTTTTCAAAGGGTAACCGCAGCAATTGAATTCTTTGATGTCAACAAAATCAATATTTAATTTTTTAAATACAGACTTTGCTGAAATTTCGTACTGGGGAACTTTTGCCGGAATATTACATCCGATAAATAATGCAAATTTTTTCATGTTTTTTTCCATTGCCATGCTATTAATAATGGTGAAAATTTTTTAACAGATTTCATAGTTTTATGATCATAGAATTATTCATCACTCTTTTTGAGAATAAAAACAATCTTTGGACACCTTGTTTTTAAGTTCATAAAAGATGTCGGTTATTTTAACATTTTGGGGACAATGCTCCTGGCACTGATAGCAGGTAACGCAATCCCACAACATATTAGACCCAAGAGCAAGATTTTCAAGGCCAAGACCCAGGGATCTCATCATCTGGTGAGGAAGCAGGTCAAGAACCTGTTCCGGTTTTTCATAATTCATGACCACAGGACAGACATTGGTACAATTTTCACATGAAAAACATGAGGCAAATGTTGTTTCCGCAAGAACTGATTGTTTGCTGTCATTAAATTCATTGTTCCCATCGTTCAACGACAGGACATCTTCTGAATGACTCTTTTTTTTGTACCTGGAAGCAATAATACCTTTGGCATGTCTGGCTGGCATATCAAAAAGCGTGGCACTAAAATCATCCTGGTTGTAAGTACGATTATATGAATAGGGTGACAATACAAGGGATGTGATGGATGCCCCGGATCTGATAAATTCCTCCCGAACATCATACCATAGTTCTTTTAAATTTATTCCGGCAGGGCAGACAACAGTACACCTGTCACAATTTGAACAAAGGAAAATACCTTCCTGAATTGCCATAAATTGTGATGAGTCAAGGTCTTTTGTTTTAAAATATTGTCGAAGGGAAAGCATTCTTTCCGATGGCAGGATGTTCACGTTATGTTTAACATCAAAGGCAGGGCCTTGTGAGCAGGTTTTGCTGCACAGGCTGCAATGAACACATGCATCAAGTTCAATAAGCTGGCGCGTAGCAATATTCAAAGGGTTAGATTTGTCTCTTTGCATTATAGCGTTTGTAATTAAACTTAGGGGAGTTGTGATTATATGAACCATTTTGGTAAAGGGCAACAGCGCAAGACCGATAAAGCAGGAAAGGATATGAAAATAATATAAAATATTTACCATTCCCATGCTATCCAGAAGCCCACCAACCGGTTTCATGATTTTTGACATTGCATATCCGGCAAATGCTGCTTGTGGCCTGGTATGACAGTCAACGCAGCTGTCATTATGAATTTCTTCACCAGCCGCAAGGGTTTCTGAAGAAATCTGCTCTATATTAATATTGGGAGAGACAAGCCCGTAATATTTTACCCAGTAGGCTTCCAGAGCAAGTCTATCTTCTTTATAATCAAGGGCTGCAAAATCTTTTTCCATATTTTGAAAATCAGTATGGGAAATAATTTTTGACCCTTCTAAAAAAAATCCGGATAGAATAATGATGGCAACAATAAAAATGGCATAGATATCCATTTTATTTGTTTTAAGTCTGTAAATTTTCATAAAGAACCGACGGCAGATGGCAATAATAATTCCGATCAAAACCATGAAACCGAAAAAGTCTCTCAGAAACATAAATGGATTTACCGTGGAATAATAATAGGAGAAAAGCTTTTCAGACACAATTGAGTCCAGGGCATGCATAAAAAACAGCAGTATAAAACCCCAGAAAATAAGCATATGCATTATCCAGCGCAAAACATCCTGTTTTAATATTTTAATAAGGAAAAGTACCTCAAAAACAAATGTCTTTAATATAATGATAAATTTTGGACTGAAAACCACGCCAGGTAGTGATTTTAAGCTTGAAATTAATCTTTGTGAAAAACTAGAATTTTGAGCTTGAAGTCCTATTTTAAAAGAAAACCATTGGACAATTTTAAAAATCATCCCAATAGCAAATACTATAAGTGACAAATTAAACAAAAGATCAAAAGTCATAAACACGTTCTCCTAAATCCACAAACCACTGATAATTATAAAATTACAAAATATTTATATTGGTTCTCTTTATCCATGTATTTCATTATGCATATTTCTACCGCCAGAAATATGCATATAAAGCACCAAGCAAAAATTAAGCATTATTTTAAATTTCATTTTCAATTAATGCAAATTGAGTTATAAAGGGTTCAAATAAAGCTTGTCAATACTTATTGAACGAAAACATACATTAAGCATGAAAAAAATTATTGTTATTTGTGGACCAACGGGCATTGGAAAAACTTCATTTGCCATTTCAATTGCCAGACGTTTTAATGGAGAAATCATTGGTGCTGATTCAATGCAGATATATAAACACCTGGATATCGGCACTGCCAAACCAGATATTGAAGAATTAAAACAAGCACCACACCACCTTGTCAACTATATTGACCCAAAAGATGATTTTGATGCCGGCAAGTATGTTAAAGCTGCTGATAAAATTATTGAAGATATTAGTGCCCGGGGAAAAATTCCCATTATTGCCGGAGGAACAGGACTTTATATCCGGGCGCTACTGCATGGGTTGTTCAGGTCAAAACCCATATGCAAACAGACAATATCCCAATTAACCCGGGAACTTGAAGAAAATGGGACGGCTCAACTTTATCAGAAACTTAAAAATTCTGACCCCGCTGCTGCAGAAAAGATACACCCCAATGATTCATTCCGGGTGATCAGAGCCCTGGAAGTTTGTCAGACTTCCGCTCAGAAAATTTCTGATCAACAGAAACAACATAATTTTAAGAACTTAAGATACAATTATGTTAAAATAGGACTGACCATGGAAAGGGGGAAATTATATGAACGTATCAATCAACGAGTCGATGAAATGCTTGACAGGGGGTTGCTCAATGAAGTTAAAACCCTTGGCCGAAACGGATATTCTTTTGACTTAAAACCCATGCAATCCATTGGGTATAAGCATATGGCCATGTTTCTCAATAAAGATCTTGACTGGGAAGAAAGTGTAAGGCTGTTTAAAAGGGATTCCCGGCGATATGCCAAACGGCAGTATACATGGTTTAATAAAGATAAAGATATGAACTGGCTTAAACCTTCCCAGTTTAACGACGCGGAAAAATTGATAAAAGAGTTTTTGACATAGCCTTTAATTTTACATATAGTCCCTATTCTAATATCATGGGTTACAAACTTTTAAAAACATAATAAAATCATTATAAAAATAAATGACACCTAATCATCCAGTTTTTTTAAACTATAGATACTTTATCATTCTTATGGTCGTCTTTTGTTTGTCCGCGTGTACGCTTGGGCCTGGAAAACAGCCCATTGAAAAAGACAAAGGCTTAAAACCTATTTCTGAACCTGAAAAAGAAAACAAACCTGAAATTTCGATTTTAGAAATTCTAATGATGGAAGCCCAAAATTTTTCTTTACAGAGAAACTATCAGGATGCATTGCTTGTCTATAATCAGGCCCTTGCAAAAGCTAGTGAAATCGAAAAACCCAAGGTTATTTCAGCCATTGAAATTGTTCTTGCCAAGACTTCAACTGAAATCATACAGGAATTTATTAATATAAAAAATATTAATATCCCAAGACCTTTATTACTATACTGGCTTGGTTTGAATTATGCTTCAGAAAAAAATACAGCTAAATCCAGGGAAATACTTGAATCCTTTATGTTTCAATATCCTGATCATTCTTATTATTCAAATGCTGTAAAGCTTGTTGATGATATCAAAAAATCAGTTTTCAATCGGCACACAATAGGATGCCTTTTACCCTTGACCGGGGAATATGCCATTTTTGGACAAAGGGCATTAACCGGAATTCAATTAGCCATACAGGAATTATCAAAAAAATATGATAAACAATTCAATCTCATCATAAAAGATACCCAGGCAAACCCTGATATTACCATTGATTGTGTAAGGCAATTATATGAAAAAAATGTTGCCGGAATAATAGGGCCATTATTGATGGTCAATGAGGCAGGTCAGGAAGCAGAAAAATTTCAAATCCCCATCATTGCTTTGACACAAAAAACTGATTTTCCTTTTAAAGGAGATTATTTATTTTCAAATTTTATTACACCTGAAATGCAGGTTAAAGCACTTGGTGACTATTTATTTGTAAATCTGGGTATAAAAAAGGTGGCCATTCTTTATCCAAATGAAAAATATGGACAAAAATATATGGAACTTTTTTGGGATGTCGTGGATGAACATGATGGAGAAGTTGTCGGTGTTGAGCCCTATGACGGCGGAAAAACAGATTTTGCAGAACCAATACAAAAGCTGACCGGGCAGTTTTTTCCGATTCCCGATTTTCTAAAACCAGAAACGATTGCACCTGAAACTGAAAACGAAATCACACTAAACAATGATCAAATAGATATGGATTCAGCACAAACAGATGCCGAGGCAGATACCCGGATTAAAAAAGAGGAAGAAAAAATTAAAATTGATTTTGAAGCATTGTTTATTCCTGATTCTCCTTCAAAATTGAACATGATTCTGCCACAACTGGCTTATTATGATGCCCGGGGCATGTATCTTGTGGGAACAAATTTATGGCATGATAAAAACCTTTTAATAGATGTAAAAGGATATAATAAACAGGCTGTTATAGCGGATGGATTTTTTAATGACAGTAAAAATTTACCAACCTTGGAATTTACAAAAAAATATGAGATTTTGTTTAATACAAAACCCAATTTTTTAGAAGCCATATCCTATGATAACACCTATATTCTTTTTTTAGCTGCCATGGACGAAACCATTGATTCCAGAGAAAGCTTAAAGAATACCCTCAAGTCCCAGCGCATTTTCAAAGGTGTAGCCGGAGATACTTTTTTTGATCAGACTGGCACAGCCCACAGAGATCTTTTCCTTATGACCATTAAAAATGGGAAATTTGTTGAAATCAATCGGTGAAAAAAGCATCCTGTCCGGTCGCTTCCAGGATTGATTGCCAAATCCTTCCAAGGGGATCCCTATTTTTGCGTTTTACCGCCCAGGCATCCAAGGGAACACGAACGT
>JAOZRF010000217.1 GCA_029940245.1 Desulfobacula sp. | reverse complement strand
TGAAAACTGTGGATGGAAGATCACGCATTTAATAGACTGTCCTTTGTCGACGGAAAGGTTTACTGGAAATATGGTAAGCAAAATGCAGGGAAAAAGAACCCTGGGTATTATCAGAAGAACCTTGATCATAGGAAAACCAAATATCCTTCACAAAAATGATGCTATGCAGGATTAAATGTGTTGGTTATTTTTGCTTAAGATGAATACCGATATTTGTGTGGATTAAAATCATCATCAATAATTATAAGGAGATTCTATGTTTATTTTTAATATTATTATTTTAAGTGTTGCCATTTTTCTTGTTGCTAATTTTCTTCCTGGAATTCGAATTAAGAGTTTTATAACAGCGATTATCGTGGCTCTTGTATACAGCATTATTAATTTTTTAATCGGCTGGCTGCTTATTGTCTTAACCCTGCCGTTTATCATTATCACCTTTGGTTTGTTTAAATTTGTGATTAATGCATTTCTTCTCTGGCTGACCGATAAATTGATAGAAGATTTTGAAATTAAGGGTGTCTTGACTACATTGATTGCTGCATTTTTAATTACGATTATGGATTCATTAATAAAATGGATCATTTACTGAAAAGGAGGGGCAGTTGTCATGCCTGTATCAGCAGTCGAATAAGAGTTGATGGAAACTGATTGGATATCAAGTCATCTCAATTTAAATGCAGGTGTTACATCTGGCACAGTCAATCATGGGGCAGGCAGGTGATTTTTTTTCCTGTCCGGATTTTTTAAACTCTTCTGCAAGGAATTCTTTTTTGACCCGATTGTCAAGAAAATCCCAGGGCAGGGGGGAATCAACCGGGGTTTTTCGATAGACAATCGAATCACAATAGGTTTTGTTCTGCTTCATGGTAAAGGACCAGCCATCCTTTAAAGCAGATTCGATAAGGTCAGCAGCCTTTTGATCTCCCAGGGAAAGAAGGGCATTAATCTTTGCTTTTTTCAATGATTCAATATTAATTTTTACATTGGCGATTTTTTTCAGGCCTTGCCGGATCAGTGTAACTCTTTTTTTTAAGGTGACCTCATCCGTCATGCCGGCCCATTGAAAAGGGGTGAATGGTTTGGGAATAAAGGGGTTCACACTTAAGGTAATGGTGCCGATTTTTTTTTGTTTTTTTGATGCCTCAAGAAAAACAGATTTAATTTTTTTGGTGAGATCCACTAGGGCCAGAATGTCCTGGTCAAGTTCAAAGGGAAGGCCGATCATAAAATAGAGCTTTAAATTTATGATACCGGCATTGACAAGCCTTTGGGCAGCACTGAGAATATCGTGCTCATTAATTTTTTTATTTATAATATCGCGCATTCGTGCTGATCCTGCTTCCGGGGCAATGGTGGCAGTTTTCACCTTTGCGTTGGAAAGAGCCAGGATAAATTCATTGGTCAGCTTATCTGCCCTGAGGGATGAAAAAGAGAGTTTAAAATGGTGTCTGAGACCATAATCGCAAATATTTGTTATGTCGGGATGATCAGCAATCGCTGAACTGACAAGCCCTATTTTATCTGTCTTGCCAAAAGCTGTATCCATGGCGGCATAAATATTTTTACTAGGATATATTCTGGGTGGTCTGTAAATAAATCCTGCACTACAGAACCTGCAGCCATGGGGGCAACCCTTAAGGGTTTCTATAAGAAAGGCATCTTTAAAAGCCGTTTCAGAAGTCAGAATACAGGTGGCGGTTGTTATCAGATCAAGATTTTTAAGGTATTGCACCTTGATTTGAAAGGTTTTTTTGTTCGTGTGAAGAAAGGGTACGTAGGCCCCTGGAATTTTTTTTTCCAAAGTGTGTAAAAAAGAATTTTTATCAGATTTTTTAAAAAATATATCAAAGAATTGTTCCACAAGGCATTCTGCTTCTCCTAAAAGAAAACAGTCCATAAATGGAGCAATGGGTTCAGGGTTTAGGAAACAGGCGACTCCCCCTGCAACCACCAGGGGGTGGGTGTGGTTTCGATCGGGTGATCGCAGGGGGATGCCTGCTCTTTCAAGGAGTTGAACAATATGGATAAAGTCGTTTTCAAATGATATTGAAAACAGGATGATATCAAATTGATTAAGGTTTAAACCGCTTTCAATACTTTTGACCGGTAGCTCACTATTGAGATTTTGTGTTTTCTGCTTTGGGTCCGGCATAAAGACCCTTTCACAGGCCAGAAAATTAATTTTATTTGCAAGCTTGTAAACCGTCTGAAATCCCAGACTGGACATGCCTGCTTTATAGGTATTGGGATATACAAGTGCTGCTTTTATAAGCCCCTTCCCTTTTTTAACAATGGCTCCCTGTTCCTGAATTTTATTTTTATTTGAGCCAAAAGTTCGAGCCGGTTTAAGCTTTTTACCCATTTATCAGTCAGCTTTTCTTCTGAGAAATGTTGGTACCTCCAGATCATTGTTATCAAAGGGAACTGAACTGTAATCATTTAAAAGGTCATCATATCCAACAGCTTTTTTATGTTTAACAATGACAGGATTGTCAAATTCATTCCAGTTTGCAAGCTCCTCCTGGGAAGGAGTTCTCAATTTCCCCCGGGCAATAGTTTCGGAAGATTGTGTAACCGGCTGTGGATTTGATGCTGCCGGTTGATATGCAGCGGGTTGAGCGACCGGATCAAAATGATGTATGTTATCGGATGCTTTGAAGTCTTCAGAGTCAATACCTGTTGCAATGACAGTAATCCTCATTTCATTTCCCAGTTCTTCATCAAATGTCTGGCCCCAGATGATTTCTGCTTCATCTCCGACTTCCTTGTATATCCGGTCACATGCTTGTGTCATCTCATCAAGTGTCAGATCAGAGCTGGATGTAATGTTCATTAACACGCCTTTTGCTCCGGAAATAGAAATATCTTCAAGAAGCGGATGGGAAATTGCCCTTTCAGCAGCTTCCACAGCACGATTTTCCCCGGATGCGATACCAATACCCATCAATGCCTTGCCGGCTTTTTGCATGGTGGTTCTGACATCTGCAAAATCAAGGTTAACATGGCCCGGCATCATAATCAGGTCTGTAATACCCTTTACGGAATGGTGGAGAATCTCATCTGCTTTAATGAACATATCAACCATTCTGGCACCTTTGGTTGCAATTCCCCGGAGCCTGTCATTTGGAATGATAATAACTGTATCTGTAATTCCATGAAGGTTTTCAATGCCTGCCAGGGCTTGTTTTTCTCTTTTTTTTCCTTCAAAAGAAAAAGGTTTAGACGCAACTGCCACAGTCAGTATCCCAAGATCTTTACAGATTTTAGCAATAATCGGAGCAGCTCCTGTCCCAGTACCACCACCAAAGCCTGCAGTAATAAAGACCATGTGGCTGTCCTCTAAAGCCTGCCTCAGTTCATCTTCACTCTCTTCTGCTGCTTGTTGTCCCTTTTTGGGATCAGCACCCGCACCAAGTCCTTGTGTCAGTTCTTTTCCAATCTGAATTTTTACTTCAGCCCTGGATGCTTCAAGCGCCTGTAAATCCGTGTTGGCAACAATGAATTTTACGCCTTTGAGTTTTGCATCAATCATGTTGTTCACTGCATTACCGCCGGCACCCCCAACGCCAATAACCTTGATTTTTGCTGCATTTTCGTTTTCCACATAAGAAAAAGCCATTTTCACCCCCGTAAAATTAAATTATATTTATAAACCACTGTTTCATTCTGTTTAATATTCCGGTAAATCCTTGAGCCTGTGAATTTTGAAAATTATTTCGCCAGCTTGCACTGGAACCCAAAAGGACAAGCCCTACACCTGTTGCATAGGCCGGGTTTTTAACAATATCCTTCAGCCCCCCGACTTTATCAGGTTCTCCAATTCGTACAGGCACATTGAAAATAGATTCCGCAAGTTCAGTGATGCCGTCAAGAAGCACGCTTCCACCGGTGAGGACAAACCCTGCCGGAAATGAATTTTCAAGCCCATTGGCAAATAATTCTTTTTTTAAAAGAGAAAGAATTTCTTCTACCCTGGGTTCAAGGATTTCAGATAGAATCCTTTTTGAAAGTTTTTTAGGAGATCTTCCACCAACCGCGGGTACATCTATGGTTGCACCGCTCTTTACATTTTCCGGGATACAGGTGCCATGCTCGATTTTTATTTTTTCAGCTTCTGGAAGCGGTGTTCGAAGACCAATGGAAATATCATTGGTCAGGTTGTGCCCTCCCAGGGGAAGATTATATATAAATTTTAAATTATTATTTATGAAGAGAGCCAAATCAGTTGTCCCGCCACCCATATCAGCGACGATACATCCCAGTTCCTTTTCTTCATCCGTAAGAACGGCTTCACCCGAGGACAGGGATTCAAGGGCAATGTCACAAACCTCAAGCCCTGCCTTATTGCAGCACTTGACAATATTTCTGGCTGAAGATACGGCACCGGTTATAATGTGAATTTTGGCTTCAAGGCGGATAGCTGTCATGCCCACAGGGTTTTGAATGGATTCCATGTCATCAACAATAAATTCCTGGGGGATGACGTGAAGAATTTCTCTGTCAGCCGGAATGGCAATTGCTTTTGCCGCATCAATGACACGGTCAACATCCTGGTCTGTAATTTCACGACCCTTGATGGCGATGAGTCCATGGGAATTAAGACCTTTGATATGGTTTCCTGCAATACCTGCATAAACCGATGAAATATCACATCCTGCCATGAGTTCTGCCTCTTCCACTGCTTTTTTGATTGAATCCACAGTTGATTCAATATTGACAACAATTCCTTTTCGAAGTCCCGTGGATGGGTGGGAGCCGACACCAATAATGTTGATTTCATCCTCAAGCATTTCCCCGACAACGGCCATAATTTTGGTTGTGCCGATATCCAGGCCCACGATTATTTTTTCATTTGCCTGCAAATCACGCCCCCTTTTCTAAATTGTTGTGCAGAGCATCGTTGAATTTTGTTTTTACAAAAACTTTTTCAATATTAAAAAGATCCATGGCACAAATTGTTTTTTCAGGAAAGTTTTTATCAATATACTCACTGATATTTTTTGCTTTATTCAGTTTTGTTTTAAAATTATCAAACCCCAGTTTAATTTGAACGATTCCCTGTTCGCCTATGGGCTGCTGGTTATAGATATCCCTGGCCTCAATGGTGATCCCGGTATTTTGATCTGCATTTATCTGCCCTATCGTGCTGCAGTCACAGGATTGTAAAAAATCCATGATGGAATTAAATAAACTCCCATTGAATCCATATAGATTATTGGCTTTTGCAAGGTCTATCCCTGTGACAATGGGCAAATTTTTTATATTATCCTTCAGCGGGTTATATTCTTTAAACGGTTTTCCATGGGTATTAATTAAAATATCAGCCCGGTTTTCAATTTTAATAATGGCAATGGGTTCATGCTCAATAATGGATATGGATAGAACAGACGGCAGATTTCTTTTTACACGGGCTGATAGAATCCAGGGATGGGAAATAATTTTCTTTTCAAAGGACAATAAATTCATTGCCAGGATATTTTTTTCAAAGGTCAGACCTGCAAAATTGAGAAGGGCTTTTTTTGAAATTCTTTTTGCACCTGAAAGTTCAATTTTTTTAATATTGAAAAAGT
>JAOZRF010000216.1 GCA_029940245.1 Desulfobacula sp. | reverse complement strand
TAATTGGAAGACGGCACTGCTTACACTGGGCTCATTAAGCCCCCGAAGGTGGAGACTTTGACTACTGCGCAAAAGGCAAAGTATGACACTGTCTGGCAGGACGATGCAGACTTGGTTGCTTTCTCAATGGGCAGCGCAGTCAAACTGGTGTTGGACAAGCCCATGCTGGTGACCTTGACTATTGTTAGAGCTTCAGATGCTCCGGCCTTTAAAATCTATTATTTGCCTGATAACGCAGATCCTGAACTTGCAGGTATAGACGGAACGGAATCAATCGGTGGCGAGGACGTGACTATTGCACAAGGCGGAACCATCACTGCAACCCAGGCAGATACCCCTGCAGTCGGGCAAACAACATATACTGTTGTGGTTCTGATGGACCACATGTCCAGTTATCTAGCCAGCTCGACTCTTCCGGTTATTACCCCTGCTGCTGCTGCTGGTGATGATAGCAGTACCTGTTTTATCAATACTGCGAATTTTGATTCCAACAGCGGATCCCGCGTTGGCCTGATGATCGGATTGATGGCAATGGTGCTGGGTTTTGGCTGTATACGGTATTACTTAAAACGAAAACGTGAAATTATGTCCTGATTTAATCCACAGATTACGCAGGTTTTTATGAATTCTTGGATTTAATTCACAGTTTTTATGTAGAAAATTTTAGTGCAAAAAAAAGGCATTCTTCTTGTTCGTAAAAGATTAAGGAGGATGCCTTTTTTATCTAAATTTTTACTTGCATTGTATAATTATTATTTCTATAAAGGTGTCTTTGTTTATTAGGATTTTTTTAATGTACAAATCATTTATAGGGATTTAAGTTATTAAGGCTTAATATATATGAATGTAATATCAAGACTGATAAGATCTAAGAAAATTCAAAGAATTTTATGTCTGTTATTACTTTTTGGCATCATTATATGGGCTTTTTCAATTCACCACGGAACATTCAATCCCGGGTATCTCAACGCAGGGGATGACCACATACATGTGGCTTTTTCCAATGAACTCAAAAAAATCTGGGGTGAGGAAGGCAGGGTTTTAGGCTGGAGTAAACTTTATGCCACTGGAGCCCCTATTTTTATGATGCGCCCTCCAGGATTTTATATCATAACAAATATCATCCATTTTTTTACCGGTCTAACCATTGAAGAATCACTAAAAGTTGCTGTTGCATTTGGGTTTTGCCTTTTCCCCCTTTCGATTTTTATTTGCGGCAGATTATTAGGACTTGGATTTGGTGCTTCACTTTTTGCTGGATTACTATCACCGCTTTCCATTAGTTTATGGGGACATAGTATTGATGCATATCAATATTTGGGTATTCATAAACAACTCTTTGCAATTTTGATTTTCCCGATTGCAGTGGGTTCTTTATGGCGATTGATGAAAAATGGAGACTGTGGCCTTTTATTTGCTGTATCTTTTCCTTTCATGTTTGTTACGCATCCTTATATTGCCTATACTTTTGTTTTAATATCCCCATTTATGATTATTGCGTTAATAACCCAGGAGAGTGATTGGGATTGGCAAAAAGGGATATCACAATGTATGCTGTGGTCTATTCCTGCATTATTTTTCTTAAGCTTCTGGTTGCTTCCCTTTATGTTTTCACCGGAAACACAAGTAATTGATCCCTATCTGACTTTACGTAAAGCATTTGATGTGGTGGTATGTACGACTTCAGAAACACTCCGTCAATTTTTCCTTGGGGGTATTTTTGATACAACACGGTTTGCAGGTCCTTTTGGGGGTATCACCTGGGTCAAAGGAAATGAATTCGGCTGGCTAAGCAATAGTACATGGTTTCGATTTCCTGTCATCACTTTATTTTCATTCATTGGCCTATTGATTGTCATCATAAAATCCAAATCTTCCATACGTGGATTTCTAAGCCTATGTTTTTTCTTCGCCATGGTGCTTTTTATTGGCCCTGATGATTTTCCCGTATTGGATATTATTCCGTTTGCAAAAAAATTTCAGAATATCCATGCTATTTTTCTATTGGAATGGGTAGTTATCATGCTTGGCGGGATCGCATGTGACTGGTTATTTCAACAAAGCTCCAGATTCACCAACACCCGTATAAAATACATGATGGTCAGTTTATTTATCCTCTTTTTTGTTTTTTCATATGGTTCTGCAATTTATGAACGAACAAGAACAGGAATGAAATTAATTGATATTAGAAATATTAATACCCAAAATGGAGAATTGGTCATTAACCCAGATACGTTTGTCCAATGGCGCCATTTCAATCCGATTGTAGAAAAATTGAAAGAATCAAAAGACATAGGGAATATAGCGGCTTTTCCGTTAAGTCATGATGACAGCGTGATATATAATCTACTCCCACTTATGGTGGACGGACAAGTAATCATAAGTGGTTTTGAAATGGTTGGAGGGGTATATGATCTTTTATTGAATAAATTTCGTACAGATGTCAGAGATAATTATAATCTTCAACAATTATTTAATATTCGTTATGTTGTAAATAGCCCATACCATAGAAAAATTAAAATGATTTGGCATGAAAATATTGATTCGATATTTGAGGATAAATACTGGGAACTGGTGCGGGTTAAAGGGGAATTTGGTGAGATAGATTCTTTGCCGCTATCATTTGTTGGATTTGTGGGTTCTGAAAAATCATGGCAACAACTGATGGAACAATGGCTGAAAATATTTAAAGGTGGTGATCCAAATTTACCATGGATTGTAAATTTTACCCATTCCAGTTTAAAAAGTAATGATATCAATAAAATCAAGCCGTTTGTAAAATTAATCATTCGATCCGATGATTTCCATATTCCCAAATTATTAAAAGATATCAGAATTGTAAAAAGCAACACTCTTTTACCCAAACCGATCAAACAATTAAAAGATGAACTGGGAATAAAAAACAATCTTCAAGATGAAAAAAGTATTAATTTGCATTCATTTAATTATGAAGTCCTGGAAAAAAGTCGAAAATCTGAATCTTATCGTGTTAATATTGAAGAAGATTCACATCCATTACTGTTTAAACGTACCTATTATAGGGGATGGCGAGCAGAAATAGACGGTAAAAAAATACCTGTTTATCGAATATCTCCTGGGTTACAAATGATTATACTTCCCCGTGGAAATCATCTGCTTAAATGGTATTATACTGGCCCGAATTTATGGTGGCTGGGTTCAAGTCTTTTTTGGTTAGCGTGTGCAATTATAATAGTTTTTACCTGGAAACAAAAAAGAAAAGCTCTATTTCCAGATAACACAATAACAATTGCTCAAGAAAAAAAGCAAACAACATCACTGTTCAGAAAAAGAATTCATTATATTCCATCAGGTATTTGCGGATTGTTTATCCTTGTTTTCACATATCAAACCATGATGGAAGGATATTTTAAAGTACCCGTAACAATACTTCCCTATTCTGGAACAAATATTGAAGGGGACTCCTGTGATTTTTATTGGAATTATGTTGTCGGGGTTTCAAACAGTGAACAAAAATTTTATTTACAGATTGCAGAGGACTCAGAATTTAAGAATATTATTAAATCCAAAATAATAGCAGGTAATCATACCAGGATCCGTAATGTTTTTAAAAATCCAGGGCCCTATTATTATCGATTACGTCTGATAACAGGCAATGATACTATAAACAGGCGACTTCCCAGGACAACCACAACAAGTAAGCCCGGGAAAAAAAATGATACTGAGCTAAACGTATATAGGTGGACCAGGCCCATAAAATTATATGGAAAAAAAATCTAATAAAAATATCAGCCGATTGATTATACATTCAGATGATTTTGGATTAAATCAATCGGTTAATCAGGCTATTTTTGATACAGCCAAAGCAGGTGTTTTAACCAGTGCAAGTCTAATGACAAATGGGATGGCATCAGAAGAGGCCATCATGGGTGCCTTAAAATATCCTGAATTGGGTGTGGGAATACATTTGAATATTCTTCGTGGAAGGCCTTTATCAAACCCTGATAAAATACCATCTATAGTTGATAAAGATGGCTGTTTTTTTAACTCTATATACACGCTGTTGTTAAGATCCTGTATGGGGTTGATATCGGAACAGCATATTTATGATGAATACCGGCAACAAGTATTGTTTATGATTGAAAATGGACTTAAACCAACCCATTTTGATGGTGAAAAACATACACATATTCTTTTACCAGAAGCAGCCCGGGCGGTTAAAAGGTTAAAAGGTGAATTTGATATTCATAAAGTCAGGTTAATTAATGAAACAGAAATGATCCATTACTGCTTATCTGAGGGAATTAAAGTGGATGGAACCATTAATCAGAGATTAAAATTATGTTTACTTGAATATAGATCAAGAAAACTCTTAAAATATTGGCAACAATTTATATATCCCCAACATACATTTGGTGTTTTGGTTAGTGGCAAAATTTGTCATCCAAATTCCATAAATCTGTTGAACATATTTTTAAATTTACCTGTTTCGGAAACTATTGAATGGATGTTTCATATTGGCTATCCGTTCAATTATCAAAAGCCACAGTTTACCAAGGAATTTGGTACATATTTTCTGGATGAAACCAGCAGGAATCAGGAATTAAAATTTTTATTATCAAAAGAAGTTATAGAAATCATACAAAATAATAAAACACAACTCATAACATACAGGGAATTATGAACAATCTAATATCTATCGTAATACCGGTTTATAATGAAGAAGACAATATCTCAGTTTTATTGGAAAGACTAACCCATGTTTTGAATCAGGAAAAAATTGAATATGAAATTATTCTTGTTGATGATGGGAGCAAGGATAAAACATTTAAAATAATCCGGGAAGCAGCAGAAAAGGATGCCGGAATATTTGGACTTCGATTTCGAAGAAATTATGGACAAACAATTGCTATCAAAGCCGGTGTTGAGCATGCAAACGGCGATATTTGCATCACTTTGGATGGAGATTTACAACACAAACCAGAAGATATCCCAAAATTCTTAAACAAGATCAATGAAGGGTATGATCTGGTATGCAGTTATAGATCTGAAAGAAATGATCCATTTTTACGGAAATTTCCATCCAAAATTGCAAATTTAATTGCTAAAAAATTTTCAAATCTTGAACTGAAAGATTTTGGTTCCACATACCGGGCGTATTGTACGAAAGTTGCAAAGGAAATGCTTATTTACGGAGAAATGCATCGATTTATACCTGTATTTGCAAATATGTTCACTGATAGAATTACTGAAATTCCTATTACACTTCAACCAAGGATTCATGGGCAGTCAAAATATGGGTTAGGCCGTACTTTCCGTGTAATGTCAGATTTATTTATTGTATTGTTTTTTTCAAGATTTTTTAACCGTCCGATGCATATTTTCGGTTATATTTCCCTTGCACTTGGTTTGCCCGGACTTACCATATTGACATGGCTTGCAATAGGAAAAATTTTAGGGCTTATTACGATCATGAATTATGGCCCGATATTTATTTTAGGGATTATTTTATGTATTGTTGCAGGTCAAACAATGTCAACCGGTGTCATTTGTGAATACCTTATCCGAATTTACTATAATGATAAGCGAAAGCCCTATAA
>JAOZRF010000215.1 GCA_029940245.1 Desulfobacula sp. | reverse complement strand
TATCATCCCTTCATCATATACTTCCGTTTCTTTGCACAAGACATCACTCTTCTGCTCTCTTAACTGGAACTGCAACTTCCATTTATGATCACTCACCCCTGAATTGCAATACATGGAAAGCGTCCCCATTTCCGTATATTCCGCCCCAATGGTCACTGGAATAATTTTACTTTTGCCGCTTTTCCCAAACCGAATAATGGTCTGGATCGGTGCCATTGAAGAAAAAGAATCATCAATGGTAACCACCCTGCCCGCTATATCCCCGGATCGATAACTTGAATGGAAAATATCAAAGCTGACCGGTTCATTTGTCCTGACTTCATATTTCATCTGGGGAAGATCAATGACAGAGCCTTCATCCAGTCCTCTCTCCACCACACACACTGCTTTTAAAGTATTTTCGTCTTTGGTGGAAACCCCTATATAATAGCTTCTGGGGCTGCCGGAGCCCACTCTCACCCCTTGTCCCTGTTTTACCAGGCCATAATAGGCAGCACCAATACTGACGGCCAGTTCAGGATTCTGATTCTCAAGAATTTTAGGCAGTTCCGGATCTTTTGACTTAAACCATTTTCCAATGACTTTTTTAATTCTTTCCCGGGCAATAACAGGCTTGAGCGTTCCCCCATTAAATAAAATAAAATCAGGCATGGGATCTTTTGAAAGAGTTTTCCGGATATTGAGTCTGTGATGTTCAAGAAACCGGATGATATGCCGGGTAACGGCAGCGTCTTTTTCAAAGACAAGGCCAAAATCAGTGATCTCTTTACCATTGCCAATGGTCAGGCTTTCCATGGATTCAATATATGGGTAAAAATCATCCAGCAATATGGTTTCAACCTCCTGTTTTGTTAAATCCGCGGCAAGGGTACCTGCAATCAAAGATCTGCCTTCGCCCTTAATAGTTATCCTGACTGAGGGTTCGTTATTCTCCAGTATTTTTTCTTTGGCTTCACGGCATCGATGGCAAAGGGTCTTCCATTTATCTGAAGTTAATTGAGTGCCTGATTTAAACTTTGATGCTAATTTCCCGGCCAGAGCCAGATCAATATTGTCCCCACCAAGAATCAAATGATCTCCCACTGCAATCCTTTCAAACCTGGGCGTGCCGTCTGATTCTTTAAGAACAATTAAACTGAAATCCGTTGTTCCCCCACCCACATCACACACCAGTATCAGATCATCGGCTTTTACATGATTCTGCCAGTCGTCTTCATGATTTATCAGCCAGCTGTAAAATGCTGCCAGAGGTTCTTCAAGAAGGACTATAGAAGAGGCAAAACCGGCTTTTTCAACGGCCTCCATGGTTAAATCCCTTGCCGCCTCATTAAAGGATGCCGGAACAGTGATCACCACAAATTGATTTTCAAGGAATTTGTCCTCATCTTTTACAAAATGATTCCAGGCATTTCTGATATGCAGCAGATATTCTGATGTGGCCGTTACAGGGGATACTTTTTCAACGCGTTCAGACCCCCATGGCAATATTTTTGCCCGTCTGTCAACCTGATCATGACACAGCCAGCTTTTTGCCGAAGACACCAGCCTGGACGGAATTTTAGAACCATGATCCCGGGCAAAACCGCCGGCAAAAAGATCCTGCCGTTTTTTCCACGGGTGTTTCAACATTTCTTTTGAAATATCATATTTACCCGGGATATATAAAAAGGAAGGCAGAACTGGATTTTTTGTAAACTCTCCCTGCCCGGTTAATTGCGGAATATTAAAGACTTTAACCAGATCCTTTTTTTCAACATGTTTTTTTCCTGTTGATCTGTCATCCTTTAATGCTGCCACATCCACATAGGAAACAGCAGAATTTGTTGTTCCCAGATCAATACCAATAACATATTGTTTGTCGTAAAAATCCAATGTCTCTCCTTATTAAACGGGGTCAGGCCAGCCTAGTTGACGTTATTAATCCCAATAACCTCAAATAGGCAGGCCTGACCCCGTTATATTTCAACTTCTGCAGGGATAATGATCCCGGAATCCTGGATGTCAGACAGTTTGGGGATTTCTTTTTTCCCTGCTTTCCATCCTCTGTGTTTTAAAACACCCTCAAAGGGAGGCTCTCCTGAAACATTGCCCACAAGCTTTATTGCATCAATATCAAAACCTGGGTCAATCCGGACTATTTCACCTTCTTCAGCCTCCAGCACGGGTTTTGCATCAATATATTTTTTGATTGTTTTTTTACAGTCTGCCTGGATACTTCTTACTGCAGCGCCGATTTGTTCATCATCATACAGGCTTAAATCCTCATCAAAAAAATCCAACAGTCTGCCATCTCTTTGCAGTATGGATAAACTATGCAGGAATAGCCGCCTTTTGCGATCCTGTTCTATTTTCTGATCCACAAAATCTTTTTTGGATTTTTTTTTAGATGACACGCCTGATGTTTGAAATTTCCCCCGACTAAGCACTTTTCCCATTGAAAGCCTTAAAATAATCCATAACAGCCACCCGCACAATAAAAAAGCCCCTGTTATGGCCGGCACCACCCATACATAAAAATTATGGGATATCAGCTCTAAATTTTTCACTATCCAGGATATGGTTGCTGTGGTAATTTGATTTCCTGTATCTTTTGAAAAATTTATTAACAGCCGGTTAATGCCAAAATAAAACCCGATATTAATACCCGCACTGACCAACACCACAAACAGGGTAATAATGCCAAACGATTTTTTTGAATATATTGTCGAGACGTCCAAACCCAGATTCTCCTTTTTAAAATCCATAAACACAAAAAAAACCATGCTGTGCATTACAGCATGGTTTAGATAATAATACAAAATTACTCCATATCAAGCAACAGGTTTTTGATGCTTGTTTTTTAAAGATTGGGAATCAGGGGGACTCCCGCTGGATCTTTACTTTTATTCATCTTTAACGATTATCAATTCCTTGTTGGCATTAAAAATTTTTTGAGCCACTCCTTTTACTTTCATAATATCTTCGGGTTTTTCAAATGGATTATCTTTGCGATATTCTATGATTCTGCCGGCAAGTTTATCGCCGACGTGCTTCAGTGTCACAAGTTCTTTTTGGGTTGCAGTATTAATGTTTATTTTTCCGCCGGCTGCCATCGCCGGTAGACAAAAACTTAAGAATAACAAACTGATCAGTAATACAATAGAAAATTTTTTTGTTGCTTTCATTTTTAACCCCTTAATTAAATTTGTTAAAAAATGCCCCCCTGATTCCCAGGATCTTTCCTGAACTGCACAAAATTATAAAATCTTAGCAATCTATGCGCGCGCTGAAATTGAAAATATAGAGAAGAGATTCAATACAATGGATAAAATTATATTAAAAAAAATAAAGGATTTCAATTAGGGTAAACCCTGAATTTTGGAAAAAAACAATGTTTTTTTTAATAATTTGTATTTTTTTTTCAAAATTCAGGGTTTACCCTAATTGACGACACCTTTTTTTTGCGATAAAAATTAAATATGGCAAAAAAACCATAAATTTATAAGGAACTGCGAAATGCGGGTCGTTATTACAGGAATGGGCATAGTATCTCCTATTGGGAATGATCTGGAGACCTATTGGAACTCTTTAGTTTCAGGTTGTTCCGGTATTACAATGCTTCATGACAGGTATCCTGACCAATTGAAATGCCATTTTGCAGGCCAGGTCTTTGACTTAAACACAGAGGCTTTTTTCAGTAAAAAACAATTACGGCGGATGGATCGATTCTGCCAAATTGCAACGATTGCTGCAAAAAATGCCTGGCATGACAGCACAGGAGATTTAAATAAAAATTTTCAGAAAAATACCGGGGTTATTTTTGGCACCGGGATAGGGGGAATTTCAACCTGGGATATTTTAGGGATTCTTTCAAAAGAAAATACAAAAACCGCAGTAAAACCGTTTGATAAAAACAGAACCGGTTTTGTCCTGGCAGAGGGTGCTGCCGCCATTGTCCTGGAATCCCTGGATTCAGCCGGCCTGCACAACAAAAAAATTTATGGTGAAATCATTGGTTTTGGTTCCAATTGTGATGCGCATCATCTGACATCTCCTGCAAAAGATGGTCAGGCCAAAGCAATTCAGCTTGCCTTAAACGATGCCGGAATCACGCCTGAAAAAATTGATTATATTAATGCCCACGGCACGGCTACACGACTAAATGACAGTGTTGAAACCGATGCCATAAAAAAAGTATTTGGCAATTATGCCTATAATATCCCTGTCAGTGCAACAAAATCCATGCTCGGACATGCCATGGGCGCATCTTCTGCCATGGAATTTGTTGCAACCATATTGAGCGTTAAAAATGACCTGATTCATCCGACCGTAAATTATCAGACCTTAGATCCGGAATGCGACCTTGATTATGTTCCTGAAAAAGCCAGGGCTAAAACCATAACCCATGCCATATCGAATTCATTTGGATTTGGTGGCAGCAACGCAGTTCTGGTGATGAAAAAATGGAAAAATTAACCAACAAAATTATTAAAATTATTGCAAAAGAACTTGATGTACCACAACGATCCATCAAAGATGACACTTCGATACAGGAAGACTTAGGCGCAGATTCTCTGGATGTTATCAATATTGTAATGGCCATTGAAAATAAGTTCAATATTGAGATTGATGAAGATACATTGCATCAATTCAACACTGTGGCCAACATTGTTGATGCACTGGCACTGGTTATTGAGCCGGAAAGGAATTAATTCATGGGTCTTGACAAACATATCCTATCAAAACCGGTTGAAGGACCGGGTTCACCCTACGAAACCAGTTTGTTTCAAACAAAAGGCTCTTTTCAAACAAAAAGGGATAAATTAAAAATTGTATTGGTGCCCAAATTAACCAATCCATTTATATGCCGGTTCTTTAACCCCAGGTATGCTTTTGATACAGGAGTTTTGGCCCTTGGATCCTATATCAGAAACAAGGCAGACGTCACCATTAAAAGTATCTTTGGTCATTTAGAGAAAAAATATCTGACCAAGGCAGATATGAAAAACATCTCCAGCAAAAACTATCTGAATGATTTTATACCCTATATTTTAAAAACAACACCTGACATCGTTGGAATCAGCTGTCTTGACACATCTCTTTTAAATACCATGGTGCTTTCAAAGGCCATTAAAAAGCACAACAAAAACATTAAAATTATTTTAGGCGGGCCTGGGATTTTTTACAATTATGCTGACCTGATGAGCCATTTTCCCTGTATTGATTATTGCATTACAGGTGAGGGGGAAATCGCTCTGGATAAATTAATCGATTATTTCAATGGAAATATAAAAATTGACCAGATCCCGGGCCTGGCATACAGAAAAAAAGGTCATATTTCAAGGGTCAAACCTACAGAATTTGTCGATATTAACGCCCTGCCTTATCTTTGTTTAGACCTGTATGATATACCGAGTGATTCGCTTGAATCCATGGCATGTGAGACCGGCCGCGGATGCCCCTATAAATGCACCTTTTGCTCTACAACGGCTTTCTGGGGAAATTGCTTCAGGGTTAAAGACCCGGAACGTATCGCCCGGGAAATTGAGTATTATTGCACGGCCTATAAAAAAATATCCCATTTTGATTTTCATTCCCATGACAATTTTTTAACCCATAT
>JAOZRF010000214.1 GCA_029940245.1 Desulfobacula sp. | reverse complement strand
ATTTAAATTGATTGTGGGTGCTATGGTTGCCATTATTTCTCTTTCAAGTTTGATGAAATATTTAATTGTTTATCAGTTCAGTGTTACCTATGCATTATTTTTCGGCCTGATTCTGGTGTCCATCATCATCCCTGTGAAAATGCTGAAGGAGAAAAAAGCGTATCTGATTTTATTTGTTATTTTAGGAGCTGTCTGTACAATGTATGTGACTTATGCAGTCAACCCTTACGAAAAAATAAAAAAGAAATCAGAGATTTATGAAGACCAGTATTTGAAGACCCGGGATTTTGAAAAAAAACAAAAAAACGTCACAGTCTTTTTATTTACAGGAAAATATACTCTTGATGAATATGGTTATGCTTTGGTTTGTGGTGCGGTTGCAATTTCAGCAATGGTTCTTCCCGGGATAAGCGGATCTCTGGTTCTGATCCTTATGGGAGAGTATTTTGAAGTTATTTCCGCCATCTCAGGATTAAAGACATTGAATTGGGATAACCTGGTCTTTTTAGGGTGCTTTGGCATTGGTGTTATTGCCGGCGGCCTTTTGTTTGCCAAATTTCTTGATGCGGTTTTAAGAAGGTATTATAATGCCGCCATATCATTTCTGATGGGGCTGATGGTCGGATCTTTATATGCGTTGTGGCCGTTTAAAAAAAGCATTATCATGGCAGAGCAGTATATCAAACAGGATGGTGTGATATCAATTGTCCAGAATATGAGGATTTATACAAATATAAATGAAATTCCCCAGATGGGAAACCAATTATTATTTCCTTTGGTATCCTTTATTTTAGGGTGCATTATCATGTCCTTTTTTATTGGAAAAGAATTTCGCAAGTAAGATGAAGTTTTATAGATCTTCCGGTGTAAAAGTAACTATATCGTCAATGGATAATGCATTACAGAAAATCATGACAAGCCGGTCAACTCCTAATGCAATTCCTGCAGCTTCCGGCATTTTTTCAAGATCTGCCAGGAATTTGTCCGGCAGAGGGATCGCGGTTTTTTTTTGAGATTTCCGGATCTTATTTTCTGTTTCAAATCTTAATCTTTGCTCAAAAGGATCAGTCAATTCGGTAAAACCATTGGCAAGCTCAATACCAGCTATGTAAAATTCAAATCTCTGGGCATAATCAGGATTGCCAGGTAAAAGTTTAGCAAGAGAAGCAAGGCTTGCCGGGTAATCATATAGAAAACAAGGACTTGTATTGCCAAGAAGGGGCTCAATCCGGAAACTTATGCTTTCGTCAAAACTGTCATCTGAAAGGGCATTGCTTAAGGATTTGTCTGCATATAGGTCAAAGGCCTGCCGGACGGTAAGCTTTTGCCAGGGAAGGTTTAAGCTGATGATTTTATTCTGGTATTTTATCTGATTTTCAAGGTTGAGCCTTGCAGCTATAAATTTTATCAGCCCCTGGCATTGGTCCATTAAATCAAGATAGGTATCATCTTTAGCATACCATTCCAGCAGGGTTAATTCCGGCAGGTGGTTTGACCCTCTTTCATTTTTTCTGAAACATTTACAGATTTGAAAAATTTTATTAAAGCCTTTTGATAGCAGCCTTTTCATGCAAAGTTCAGGAGACGCTTGAAGATATTGATCTTCAGAATTTACAGGATCAATCTGGGATTCTGGAATAATACGGGGGCATCGTATGGGAGTTTCCACTTCAAGATAAAAAATGCCCGTAAAAAAATCCCTTATGGCTTGAATCACAATGGATCTGATTTCAAGATACCTATAATGCTGTTTTTGATCCAAACTCACTTTGTTTGATAAAGGTCTTTTGGCCTGTCCTGCAGGAAAACAAAATCGAATTTGTTTTTATCTGCCTGGTCAAATAATTGATATCCGGTTTCAATACAGGCGTTACAGGCATTGACAGGGATATGTATGGCAAGAATATGGTGCCCTGGCCCGGCACTGGAATCTATTTCAAAGCAACCACCACAGTCTTGGCAGATTCTCACTTTTTCTTTTTGCCGTTCAAAGATATTGTCTGTATCATAAAAAACTTCCCGGTGTCTGACCACAAGATCTCCGGGTGTTCCCGATTTTTGTCTTAACGCATCTTTTTGATGCCAATAGGAATTAACAAGATCCGTGGTTTTTTTGATTTTGTCCGTGATACTAACGGATTGTTTAAGACTTTCAGGATTATAATCCGGTTCAACAACCTTGGAATAATCAAGGCCTGCCAAGGCAAGGATAATACCCATATTCACATAGGGAAGGGCGCCTTCAATGGAATATCCACCTTCAAGAACAGCAATATCCGGTTTAAGAAGAGTGGTAAGCTTTGCATAGCCCTGGGCTGAAAAATTCATATTGGTTAAAGGATCGGTATAATGGTTGTCCTGTCCGGCAGAGTTGACAATAAGGTCTGGTTTGAATTCTTCCAAAGCAGGCAGGACACAATTTTTTATGACATAAAGATATCCTTCTGTGGATGTGCCGGGCGGAAGCGGTATGTTAAGATTAGATCCTTTGGCATTAGGTCCTCCTAATTCTTCTGGAAAGCCTGAACCGGGATACAATGTCCTTCCATCCTGGTGCAGGGAAATGAACAATACATCAGGATCATGCCAGAAAATGTTATTGGTACCATCCCCATGATGACAATCCGTATCAATAATCGCTATTTTTTTAATGCCGTATCGGGATCTGATATATTCCACCATGATGGCTTCCATGTTGATGTGACAAAATCCTCTACCGCCATGGGAAACCCTCATGGAATGATGCCCGGGCGGACGAACCAGGGCAAACCCGTTTTTTACTTCTTTATTTAGAACTGCATCTGCAATTGCTTTGGCACCTCCCGCACTGATCAGATGGGATTGGGTGGTAATGGTTTTTTCATCGGGAACGCAAAAATGAGCCCGCTGGATATCCTGAAAGGTAACAAGATCAGGTTTATACTCAATAATTCCATTGATATCAAAAATGCCTTCTTCGGTAACCTGATCCTGAGTATATAAAAGCCGTTCTTCTCTTTCAGGATGAGTCGGATCAATTGCCCAGTCAAATGCAGGGAAGAATACAAGACCGGTTTTATGTGATGCCTTTAACATTATAGCCTCTTTAAACTATTGCAAAATTTTTTCAAATCCTTTGATCATACCGGGTTTGATCTGCATTTTTATTCTTAATATTTTACCCCGGGGTGAAAAATTTCGAACAATATTGAATTGTTGAAATTCAACCACTTCCACTTCATTTATATTGTCCTGATCTGCACCCAGATTAATTGCTTTTTCTTTTAAAAGCGTGAGTGCGGTTTCAATTAAATCATCCTTGGAATATGTTTTGGAAATGGGCTCTGCAAAACCTTCTTCATGGGCACTTACAATACCCTGTTCCGTATCGGCATTAAGAGAAACTTCACAGGTGGCTCTGGCAAGAGCCGCGCCAATGGCATTTGCCACTGAAGATTCAGGTACTGCAATGGTTTTTATATGATAAAGTTCTTCTATCTTTTTAGCAAAATATGGAGCAGGCCCCCCAAGCAATAGTATTTTTTGAGGGCTGATTTTATATCCTTCAAGAAATTCGTGAACAGTATATACAGGTTTGGAATTAAGCCGATCAATCATTTCAAAGGTTTTTTTCAAAATAATGGAACAGCATTTTTTAAATATTTGATCAGCCGCCTCAATATCGGTCAGGCCCAGTCCCATGGCAACCTTGTGAATTCCTTTCCGGGCATTTCCCTGATCACCATCCGGCATAAGTCCCAGTACAACAAGGGCATCAGTCGGTGTCGGCTCGGGTCCGCCAAAGGCCATGGCAGGTCCCTTGCGGTCAGGGCCGATGCTCAGCTCCTTGTTTTTTATCCTGACCATGCTGTCTCCACCAATACCTATGGAATCGGTTTGTAAAGATCTGATCAGGCTTTTGTAGCTGCCTCTCTGGATTCCCATGGGCTCCAGTAATGGTGCTTTATTAACCAGAAATGCAATATCCGTTGTGGTGCCCCCGACATCAAGCACAATGGCATCCTGTTTTTTGGGGGCATAGGGAATGGCACCCATGATACTTGCAGCCGGTCCCGAGAGAACGGTCTGACCGGGAAAGGACATGGAGGATTCAAGAGACATGGTGCCGCCATCTGCTTTCAGTATCTGAATGGGCACGACAAGTCCCTTTTCCTTAAGGGAAAGTTTTACTGCTTCAAAAAATGATTTATGAAGAAAAAATACAGCAGCATTTAAATGGGTTGTAGCAATCCTCCGGGGAAAATTAAGGTTTCCTGAGACATGGTGGCCCATAAATATTTTTTTGAAATGTTTATTTAAAATTCGTTTGATAAGAATTTCATGGCTGGGATTTCGCACGCAGAATTTGCTTACAACTCCAATATATTCAATACCGGCTTTTTTCAGCTTTTCAACAATATCTTCAATCTCCATATTGTTTATCGGAGCTTTTTCTCTTCCCCTGTGATTGATTGAGCCTGCGACACAATAGTAGTGCTCCCCCGTGCTAAAAGCAATCGGATCGATTCCGGGGCCCGCCGAAACAATCATCCCAACCGGGTTCATGTTTTGCTGTACAATAGCATTGGTTGTCAGTGTTGTTGAGATGACAACCCTTTGAATTTTTTTTGGATCGATATTATCCAGAAGCCGGGTAAAGCATGAAAGAATAGTATTAAAAAGATCTGCAGGGTTTGTGGTTACTTTAACTTTTTTTTCAATACCATTGATGCTTAAAAGAACAGCATCTGTGTTTGTGCCACCAACATCTATTCCAATAATCATGGAGTATCCCTGGTTCTTAATATATTACAACCCAAAATCAGTTCTTTTTACCATGGCAAAGCTTGTCAGAAAACACAGGGCTTGTCAATCAAATTTTGAGTTTTGAAATCCATCTGATATATGTTTTAAACTTGAATTATTCAGATATTTAATTTACAAACAACCCTGTTTACTTTGAAGTTTAGATACTATTTTATAAGGGGTGCTTTATGGCAATCATAGAATGGGAAAAAAATGAGTCTGTGGCAATCATCAATATGTGCAATGGTGCAAACAAACAGAACCTTACCTTTGCGCGGAAGATGAATCAATGTTTTGATGAAATACTGGAGAACAAAGATATTTATTCAATTATTTTAACTTCCACGGATGAAAAAAATTTTTCCCAGGGGATTGATGTTGAATGGCTGGGCCGGAAAATGAATGAAAAGGATTTCGGCAGTATAAAAGAATTTATGTATGGCATGAACACAATCTTTAAAAGAATTTTGTTCATGCCTGTTCCCGTAATTGCCGCGATTAACGGCCATGCCTTTGGAAATGGAGCCATGCTGGCTTGTACCTGTGATTTTAGATTTATGAAAAAAGACAGGGGCTTTTTTTGTTTTCCGGAAGTGGATATCAGTATCCCCTTTCTTCCGGGGATGATTGCCTTTGTCAGAAAAGCCATACCTGAATATCAATTCAATGAGATGATTCTTTCAGGAAAACGGTTTGGTGCCCAGGAGCTTGCAGATAACCATGTGATTGTAAAAGCCTGTGAAAACAAAGATGAACTGATTAAGGATACCCTGGCATTTGCCAGAACATTTATCAAAAAAAGAGGAATTTTTGGCGAGCTGAAAA
>JAOZRF010000558.1 GCA_029940245.1 Desulfobacula sp. | reverse complement strand
CTCACCGCCGACACCGCCTTTACTTGCAATGTTTTCACATAAATAAAATTTTAAATATATTTTTTGCTCACACTCCTTTGTTTTCGCCTGTATTCTCAAAATTTATCATTTTTATGAAGTGGTATGATCAGTCTGGTTTCATACAGTTTTATATGCGTAGTCCCTTCAAATGAAGGGCTGACAGTTCGTTGTGCAAAAGACTGATCAGTCATGTTATTATCGCGCTCTATGGCTTCAGTTCGTCATCGACCTTTATTTCCACTTTTAAAAAATAATCCTATAATAAATCTGTAACTCCATTAGTGCTGACTTTTAATTTTCACATGGAACCAGTTCATAACCGAGTTGTTTGGCCTTTTTTTTAATATTATTAATGGCCCTTTGTTTGGTTTGGACGTTCAAGTAATCTTCACCAAGGTCCATGAAGGTCTCGCCATGCTTAATGATATTATAAATTGCTTTTGAGATACGATGTGCTATTGCAACGATTGCCTTTTTAGCACCACGCCTGGCCTTTAATTTGTAATATTTGGCACGGTAATACGACCCCTTTTTTTTGACTGCTGCCCATGCAACTTCCACCAATATTGTTTTAAAAGGGTGGCTTCGAACAGATGTTCTACCACTTTTCCTTTTACCTCCACTTTCATTATTGCCGGGACATAAGCCTGCCCAGGAGGCAAGTGCTGCCATACAGATAAATTCATCTAAAGTAACCCCGATTTCACTAACGATTGATTGAGCAGATTTTTTATCGATACCTGGAATTTCATCCAGACGATCCAATAAATTCTGATGCTTTGCTGTAAGCGTCTCGATTCTTTCGGTTATTTCACTGATTCGTTTTTCAAAGAGTGTAATCATTTCCATCATACCGATTAGCTGAAATCTATGGTGATCTTCAAAAAAACCTTGAATGCTACGATGCAGTTCCTCAGATTTTGCTTTCAGACCTCTTTTAGCATTTTCTTTTATTTTGGCTAAGCTCAATTCAGATTCATTGCATAATAAAAAAATCAGATTGCGCCCTGTAACTCCAAATAAATCAGATACCACAGAATCAATCTTAATGTTGGCGGTTTCAAAAAGTTTGTGAATACGTCTCTTATAATCTGCCAGGGATTCTGTATAAGTTCTTCTCAACCGTGTCAGTTCTCTCCATTGGCGTATCTCCTTTGGAGGAATGTAACTATTTTTTAATAATCCATGTCTCAGAAGGCTTGCAAGCCATTTGCTATCACTTATATCTGTTTTCCGACCCGGAACATTTTTAATATGCCTGGCATTTACAAGGGTTACTTCCATGAATCCCTCAAGAACATTGTGGACAGGCCGCCAGTAAACCCCGGTACTTTCCATTGCTAATATCGGGCAATTATTATCTGTTAACCATTTTCTCATCTCTAACAAATCATCCGTGAATGTTCCAAACTCTTTTATTTCAGATTGTTCATTGCCTTGTTCATCAACTGTAATAAGGCAGGCTGATATTTTCTTCTTGTGTACATCTAATCCGCAACAAACAGGGTGAACAATTTGAATAAATGTGGTATCTA
>JAOZRF010000213.1 GCA_029940245.1 Desulfobacula sp. | reverse complement strand
GCGGTGGCGTTAACCCTTTTGCCGGACTGGGGGATTTATTAAAAGGCAAACTGCCAAAGGCTGTCAAAAAAATACCATGAAATACCCCATGAAAACCCTAAACTCAACTGAATAACAAACAAGGCTGCGGGAAATCCGATAAACCCGAATTACAACATGGTGATGGCAAACCCGGCCACAAAAATACTCCCGTTCCTGATGGAACCGGCCACCAAAACCGACATCAGGGAAAAAGCCGCAAGCCCTGGCAGAAGACTGGCCCCCAGAGCCAGCACCATGATATCCGGCTTTGCCTTAAGAAACCATTTAAGCCGGAAAAGAGCGCCTGTCGTTGTGGAGCCGCTGATGCTGCCATTGATGATTCATGAACGAAGAGAATCTGTTTCTTTTTTTTCTTTCCGCTAAAATGCAACCTTGTCTTGACAAATCCGTCCGTGGCAGTTAAGCAATTGTTTATTTTATTAATTTTCTTATCGGATAGGAAATTGGGAATTCTTTTGGAGGAAAAATGAAAATAGTATTATCTATCATCCTTTTGGCAGTATTTATCCCTTTCGAGGTTTTTGCAGACAATTCAGTGTTTTACGGGACATACGATGTTTCATATAGTGTGGGACCTTGCAGCCCGGAATATCATCTGATCAATATAGGAAACGATGAGAATAAAATCGGGGTGGACGACGATTATCTATATATCCCTCAAACCGGGAATGTTTCAGAGTATTCCGGAGTTAACGAAGACCAGGATAATTACGATATGACAATCAATATTTCCGACAACACCTTGAATTTATATATTTATGGTCAGCCGAAAGAAAATCCGAATATGGGGTGGGAGGATCAGCTTGTCCTTACCTTCACCAATGACTATACAGGAGTCACAGTAAGCGGTTCTGAATATGATTCCGACACGACCTATGAATGCCAGGGACAGGTAACCGGGAGCGGGTTAAAAATCAACACTGGGCCGGAAAATGACCAGCTATCCACACCTGCCATAAATGGTGCTGATTCATGGGGCGCCTTTACCGATAACTATATGAGCGAAACCGGCCCATCCCTTTATCTGGGCCATGACATCTTGATCAAAGACCAGGACGGAATTATTGCTCAACCGCCGTCACATACGGTGACCGTATTATATCCTGATGGAGTCACTCAAAAAAATCTGTTCATCGATGGAACACAGGATGGAAATAGCGCCAATTACTGGCTTTCCGATTCCGCCGGACCCTTTCAATCCGGGGTGTATACGTATACGGTCAAGGATTCGGCTGGAAATTTTTCCACTTTCACGGATACAATTACCGTAAAAGAGCTGCCAATCGTAGATATGAATTCCATTATTGTGCAAACCGACCTGACGACCCCCACCATCACCTGGACGACTGTCACTTCACAGGATATCACCCTGTACCGCGCCAGGATTTATAATATGGAGGGGAGCACCGTCTGGCGGGGATACACAAAGGGGGGCGCCTATACCGTCCCGCCGGGAATCCTCGATCCAAATACGGAATATAAAGTACGAATAGAGGCGCTTGGCGGTCACCAGTGGTTTGAGCAGGACAGTCGTTCAAGAAGTTCTCATGTTTATTTTTCAACGGGAAATGTGGCTGTTGATCCACTGGTCAGCCTTGAATCGGATCTTGGCGTAAGGGCCTGGACAGATCATCTGAATGGAAGTTATTTAAGTTTTTATGTTGAAGTGTTTGACGCCCAAAAAGTACCGGAAAACATTGCATCGGCAAAGGTTGTTTTTCCTGACGGGGAAACACAACTGCCCCTGTATTATGATTACAGCAAGACAGATAAAAGGGGGGTCTACAGGAATAATTATTTCGCCGACACCTTTCCTTCAGGCGATTATACTTTTGTTGTAACCGACAAAAACAACAACAGCCATACGATTGTTGAATCATTTTCAGCCGCTTTCATCGACAATGTTGCAAATTCTTCCTTTATACCGGTTCAATATACTGTAACCGGCGAAGGACAAATAGATTTTTCATGGAATCCGGTGACCGGAGCCTCCTCCTACCAGTTTCAGATCCAGGATCAAAATAACAATCGGTTATATACGGAACAGGTGGAAAACTCGGCAAATCCCAAGACTCAGATTTTTTCCGGATTTTTTGAAAAACAGACCTTATATAAATACAGGGTGCTAGCATGGCCGGATTATTTTGAAAACAATCCGGCAGCCGGTTCATCCTCCACATGGAATATATTTTCCCCGCAGTTTATGATTGAGGGCATTACCGGTGGTTCGTCTGATCCTACAATTGAAACCGATCACGTAGGCGTGGCCCTGGCCCAGGTAGGCACTCCAGGGGGTGCAGGGACGCATTACGAGCTTGAATTTTGGGTGCACGTAAATGATCCGGACGGGGTGCCGGGCTCCATCAAGTCGGTTCAAGTCCAATATCCCGGCGGCGGGGTTGTAAAAGATCTCTATTTTTACCAAAGCTCGGAATCCGGTGGCGCTTATTATTATTTTATGGAAATTATTGATGACCCGTCACAGGCTGCCGGTATATACACCTTCAAAGTGGAGGATCAGGATGGCAATACCGCCGAGATCCTGGATGAACTAATCCCTTCCACCATACCCATTCCGGCCAACAGTTCGCCTGTCCAGGGTGAGTTGGTGCCCGGGGAACACACCATTACATGGGATCCTGTCGAGGATGCGCAGAAGTATCGGGTGAAAATTTATCAAAATTTGGATGAGCAGGTGTTTAAAAGTGAATTTATCTCCGCAACGAACATAACGATTCCAGAAGGTTTTGAAAGCGGGAGCTATTTCGGCTACAGGATTTATGCCTATAAAGAAGACCCTGAGATTGATGTGGACAACTATTCGGTCAATATGTATTTCCACAGCCAGATGCCGCATTATCAAGTGGCAGAGGCGGTTCCCACCATTACGGCCGTTCCCTCAATGGGGGATGCCCCGTTTGAGGTCTCCTTTTCAGTCAAAAACGTTGTGACTGATGATATTGTGACCTTTGAATGGGATTTTAACGGTGATCAAACGAACGACTTGACACAATCCCCGCCTGTAACCCATTATTATGAAACCCCGGGGGTGTATGAAGCAATTTTGACCATAACCCCGAAATCCGGAGAAAAGTACACCCTTCACACCAAAATTCAGGTGAATGAACCCCCGGCAACGATCCCCACTGTAGATGTGGTCACGGGCGGCGATGTTCAGGAAACAGAATATGTTGCCCCGGTTTCAGAACAGTTTGAAATCACTTATGTGGTGACCCCGAAAGATGGGGCTGACAAGGTCGTGGTGGACTACCCGTCGTTTACATATAACGTGGTTACGGACGTGGAGAAAACCACCAAGGTGGTCCTGGATGTTCGAAGGATTGACTGGGCCTATGCCGAGACAAGCAATAACCTGAAACCTGACTTCCTGACAAAAGCCCTGAACAAGCCTGTTCCTAAACCGATTTCTTCAGCCAACACCTTTGATTACAACGGGAAGGAAATCGCTTTAGCATCCATCGTCATCGATCTCAAAGCCCTGACAAAGGACATCACCGTGGCCGTGACTCCCTATAAAAACGTTTATCAGGTCCCGGCCTCGGAGACGCTGGAGTCCCAGGGATATGTTTTTTTAACGGGGGCGGATGTCAGTGTTGCGGACAGTAGCGGCAAAAAGATGTACTGGGATGAATTAAAACAATACTGCACCCTGGAGGCCAAAATAGCTGCAAAGACCGGTCTTATTAACACCATCAAACAGACGGTTGACAGCAGTGACCTTCACCTTTTTGTTTTTGATACGGCAACTGATTCCTGGACGGAAAAAACGGATGCTGTTATCGTTGAGGATCAGGGGCTGTTTCGATCGACTTCCAAGGTGGTCAGCAGTCTTGCTCCATTTGTCGTGGCGTATATGCCCCCCCAGGAAAGCTATACCAAAACCGGAACCATACAAGGAAAACTTTTCAGCTTGGCGAACAGTCCGCTTGAAGATATCATGGTGACGCTGGTGAACCAGGATGGTATCCCTGTTACTGAGGCGGCCCAGACCGATTCAACAGGCCTGTTCAGTATCGATTTCAAGCTTGACGGCGACGTACCTGAAACCTTCATGTTTCAGAGTTTTGGATCCGGCCCGGTTGTTTACAATAAATGCGCTGCTGAAAAAACTTCCATGGCGGTTTCTTCGGGATGGAGTCTTGTGGGTTTAAAAACATCGCATACCAATTTCATCAATGCACTGGTTGCCGGAAGTAAGGATAAAATTTCGTCTCTCTGGAAATGGCAGAACAATACATGGGCGGTCTCACTGCCAAAAGACAGCCCGGCGTCTACTATTGAATATGCCCAGAGCAAGGGGTTCGATACAATAGGGCTCATTCATTCAGGTGAGGGATTCTGGGTGAACAGCGGGACCGGGGCCACCCTGGATATCGGATATAGCGTGGACATCGATACTGGTTTGAATCAGTTGATAAATCTTGTTGATGACGATTGTCTTGCCGAAGCAGATACCGATGCCGGCCTTTCGTTTTCATCTGGATGGAATATGGTTACTTTAAAAGGTTCCGCTGCAATATCCCCCGCCGCCCTTGTGTCAAATTATCTGAAAGTTGTAATGGAGTCGATATGGAAATGGGAAAATGGAAAATGGTCCGTATATCTGCCCCAGATTGCCGATCACGGGGCAGCCTATGCCCAGGGAAAAGGCTTTCAGCTATTGGAAACCATCAATCCCGGTGAAGGTTTCTGGGTGAATGGGAAGGTCGATGAGCCCGCCGAGTTTATTGAGCAGGAATCCGTCCCTATTCCGGGCGGCACCTTTCTTATGGGAAACCAATCCGGCATCGGGATTGACAATGAAAAACCAGTACACCAGGTGACCCTTTCTTCCTTTAAAATGTATAAACACGAAGTAACGAACGAGGCCTATGCGCTGTTTATAAAGGACGGGGGATATGTCAATAAATCCTTCTGGGTCATCACCGAAGATGGCTTGGTGGATGACCCGGAGGTGGGCTGGAAATATAACCAGACTCAGGGATTGGCTGCACCGGATACTTGGAATCTGGCTGATGAACCCTACTGGAAAAATGCCGAAAAATCCAATGCCGCTGACATGCCCGTGAACAACATTAGCTGGTATGAAGCCTATGCATACTGCAAGTGGCTCTCCGCCAAAACCGGTAAGACCTATCGTCTGCCGACGGAATCGGAATGGGAATATGCCGCCCGGGGCGGTCTGGCCGGGAAAAAATACCCCTGGGGCGATAGTGAACCGGACGGAACCTATTGCAATTACGGTCTTGCAGGGGACGGATACGAAAATGCGGCGCCTGTGGGAAGCTATCCTGCCAACGGATACGGGCTTTATGATATGGCGGGTAATGTTTATGAGTGGTGTCTGGACTGGTATTCTGATTATACTGTGAGCCCGGCCAACGATCCCGGCGGACCTTCAAGCGGAACCGAACGTATCGTTCGAGGCAGTTCCTTTGTGCTGGATGAGAACAATAATTCCATTCGCTGTTCCTTCAGGGGAACCGTCGGTCCCGGTTTAAGGTATGATAATATCGGGTTAAGATGCGTTCAGGAATGATGTGTTTGACCCTGTCAGAGAAAAAATCAATTTATCCTCCGGATGGTTGTGATGTGGTCACTGGTGCTGGCGCCGGCAG
>JAOZRF010000557.1 GCA_029940245.1 Desulfobacula sp. | reverse complement strand
ATGTGCGATGCCATTGCCTTAAAAGGGATTGAGTATATCGCACAATATCTTGAAATAGCTGTAAAAGAACCTGATAATATTGAAGCAAGAGGTTATATGCAGCTTGCTGCAATGATGGGGGCGGTGGCCTTTCAAAAAGACCTGGGAGCTGCCCATTCTCTGTCCCACGCTCTGTCTGCAGTCAGCCATGTACCCCACGGTCTTGCCAATGCCATCTGTATTGCCCCTGTCATGAAGTTCAACAAAGAAAATTGCCTTAAAGAGTATGCAAAAGTGGCAGCATGTTTTGGAATCAATACTTTTGGAATGTCGGATGAAAAAGCCGCAGATAAAGCCATTAAAGCTGTATCAGACCTGAATAAACGGATTTGTATCCCGGAAAAATTATCCCAGGTCGGTGTAAAAGAAGAGCATCTTGAAGAACTCACATCCAAAGCCTTTCTTGATGGATGTCATCAGTCAAATCCCAGGAAATGTACCAAAGAAGACTTAATGAACCTTTATAAGGAACTGTTATAGCAACTTGGAGGATACTATTATGGCTAAAGGATTTACAGGAACATTGTTAAGAGTTGATCTAACCCATAGTACAATCGAGAAGGTGCAGATGCCTGAAGAGTTCTACAGAAAATACATGGGTGGTACTGCCTTTGGTGCTTATTTTCTTTTAAAAGAGCTTTCAAAGGCAATTGATGCTTTTGATGAGAAAAATATTATCACTATTGCAACAGGACCTACCACAGGAGCGGCAGTCAGTGGTGCAAGCCGCTGCTGCATTACGGCGATTTCTCCAGAAACAGGAGGCGCCGGGGACACTCAACTGGGCGGTAGCATCGGGCCCATGATAAAACGGGCAGGCTTTGATGCCGTTGTTATTACAGGGAAGGCAAAAAAACCGTCTTATCTCATGCTGGATGAAGAGAGTGTTGAGATCCGGGATGCCAACCATTTGTGGGGCAAAACCGTGCTTGAGGCCCATGATGCCCTGACCGACGAACATGGGGCCAAGAAGATCAGCATACTCCAATGCGGACCTGCTGGTGAAAAACAGGTCAGATTTTCATGTCTCATGGGCGATTTCAATGATGCTGCTGGCCGCGGTGGCATGGGGGCAGTGTTTGGCAGTAAGAATTTAAGAGCCCTTGTTGTTAAAGGTAGCAACATGGTTGAGTTTCAGGATACCGCTGGATTAAAAGCCCTGGCCAAACTTGGCAGCCAGCGTCTGTTGGGGTCAGGATTTCCTGAAACCCTGAAAAAATTAGGTACGCCGGGAGTGTTGGGCCCCCAGGCAGAAGGGGGAAATCTTGCCACCCACAATTTTTCCAGATCCTGGCACAAAGACTATTTGAATCTTCATGGCGCCACCTATGAAAAGAAAATCGGTGCAGGCAGTACCACCTGTTTCGGCTGTGTTGTAAATTGCAGAAAGAAGGTGAAAGCCGAATTTCCTTGGAAAGTGACAGACCGGCTTGGCGGTCCTGAATTTGAAACACTGGGGCTTCTTGGATCCAATCTTGATATCACTGATCCCGTGGCCGTGGCCAAGGCCAATGAGCTGTGTAATAATTACGG
>JAOZRF010000212.1 GCA_029940245.1 Desulfobacula sp. | reverse complement strand
GAGGGTGAAAAACTTGCCACAGTATTACCTGTGGTTGTGTTTGTTGAGAATAAATATGTGGTCATGGCCACAAAAAAAGGAAGAGTAAAAAAAACCGACTTGATGGCCTATTCACGAAGAAGATCCGGTGGTCTGATCGGGGTTAAGCTTGCCGAGGGCGATGAGTTGATTGTAGCAAGAATAACGGATGGGGACATGAATATTTTTCTGGGTTCTGAAGGGGGTAAAGTGATCCGCTTCCATGAAGAGGATGTCCGTGCTACGGCAAGGGGTTCCATGGGTGTCCGGGGTATGAGAATCGACCCGGGTATTAAAGTTGTGGGAATGGAAGTGCTGGGGCCGGAAGACACGCTTCTTACGGTGACTGAAAACGGATATGGGAAACGGTCATCCATTGAAGACTACAGAACCCAGAACCGGGGCGGGAAAGGTGTTTTTTCTATCAAAACCTCCAAACGAAATGGGCTGATGGTTTCTTTGCTTCTGGTGGATGACAATGATGAACTGATGATGGTGACAGATAAAGGAAAGCTGATTCGGACATCCATTAAAGGCATCAATGTGATTTCCAGAAATACCCAGGGGGTTAAATTGATTGACCTGTCCTCGGGTGAAAAACTGATT
The DNA here is from genome assembly GCA_029940245.1 of Desulfobacula sp. Taxonomy (GTDB): domain Bacteria; phylum Desulfobacterota; class Desulfobacteria; order Desulfobacterales; family Desulfobacteraceae; genus Desulfobacula. The sequence continues at coordinate 5,083 of JAOZRF010000212.1, read as the reverse complement.
GGCATTGCGCGGCTTCCAGAGGAAGAAGATCAGGAATCCGAAGATGATCATGAGGATATAAATCTGGAAGATCTTCCCGGAGATGAGGAGAATGGAGACGGAGAAGGTATCGACTCATAAAGGAGAAGGCCACAGAAAACGCCTTAAGGACAAATTTTTGAACAGCGGTCTTCAAGGATTTCATGACTATGAAGTAATAGAGCTGTTGCTTTCCCTGAATACACCCCGAAAGGATTGCAAACAAAGTGCAAAACTGCTTTTAAAACGATTTAAAACCTTGCAGGGGGTTCTGGAGGCAGATCACAAATCACTCTGCGAAATTCAGGGCGTAGGGCCTGCAAACAGTTTGGGTATCCGGTTGATTAAGGAAGTGTCTGACAGATACCTTGAATTCAAAATGATATCAAAGGATGTGGTTCAAAATCCCAAGGACCTGATGGAGTATTTGAACCAGGTCATAGGACATAAAACAAAAGAAGTTTTTGTGGCTATTTTTCTTGATGTCAAAAATAGGGTACTGACATCTAAAATTCTTTTTACCGGCACTTTGACGACAAGCTCGGTATATCCACGGGAAGTCATTATAAGCGCATTACAGCATAATGCCGCGGCCGTTATTTTCGCCCACAATCATCCTTCAGGCGATGTTGAACCGTCCCAAAGTGATATTCAGATCACAAGAAAACTTTTTTTTGCATTAAAATATGTGGGAATTATATTGCATGAGCATATAATTATTGGGAATGAAGGATTTTACAGTTTTGCAGCCCAGGGGTACATATCAAAATTGAATACAGAATTTGAAGACTTTAAATGAATAAAACCAATGAAATTCCGGAATGTTTTGGTATCCTTGAAAAAGTTTTTCCCATGACCCATAAGGGATTAAGACAGACCCCGGATGATTGCTTTTACCAGTGCCCGGTTAAAACAAAATGCCTGCAAAAGGCCATGACAACGCAAGATGGTATAAAAGTGGAAGAGGAAATTATTGAGCGGGGAACAAAATCCGGTGCAATCAATTTTTTTGAGCGCTGGTCCCGCAAAAAACAGGTTCACAGAAAAAAGCAGAAATAAGTGAGAAACCCATGAAATCTGTAAGAGATATAGAGGTGACATCAAAGAAAGTTTTTGTCCGGGTGGATTATAATGTACCGGTTGATGAAGAACTTAATATTACAGATGATAACAGGATATTGGAAACGCTGGATCTTATCCGATATCTGGTCGAGCAACATGCAAAAATTATTCTGGCATCTCACATGGGCAGACCTAAAGGGAAAAGGGATCCAAAATTCAGTCTGGCCACGGTGTGTAAAAGGTTGTCTCAATTATTAGATAAGCCAGTTCTGTTTGCAGATGATTGCATTGGTGATGAAGTTGCAAAAATGGTCAGTCAACTTAATGATGGTCAGATCCTGTTATTGGAAAATTTAAGATTCCATGGCCAAGAAGAGAAAAATGATGACATATTTTCAAAAAAACTGGCTGCTCTTTGTGATGTATATGTGAATGACGCCTTTGCTGTTTCTCACCGGAATCAGGCATCTGTTACGGGTGTACCCAGGTTCGTAAAAGAATCTGCGGCAGGATTTTTACTTGAAAAAGAAATGCAAGCCTATCACGATTCTGTTGAAAATCCCAAAAGGCCCCTGGTGGCAATCATTGGTGGAGCAAAGGTATCCAGCAAACTTGACGCGCTTGAGAATATGCTCAAATTTGTTGATAAAATGATTATTGGGGGTGCCATGGCCAATACGTTTTTAAAAAGTCAGGGTGTTGATACCAAGGGGTCAATGATTGAAGAAGATCTATTAGACACGGCAGCAGGCATCGTTCAAACGGCAGCAGAAAAAGGAGTAGCGTTCCTGCTCCCGGAGGATCTGGTTTGTGCGGATAAATTTGATAAAGATGCCCAGGTAAAGGAAGTTTTGGTAGATCAGATTCCAGATCAATGGATGGCCCTGGATATTGGCCCGAAAACTGCTTTAAGATATGCTAAAGCCATTGAAGAAGCTGGAACCGTTGTATGGAATGGTCCCATGGGGGTTTTTGAAATGGGAAAATTTATATCAGGAACCCGGATTGTTGCTGAAGCCATTGCAGCCTCTTTTGCATTTTCAATTGTTGGCGGGGGAGATACCGGGCTTGCTGCAAAAAAATGTAATGTTGCAGATAAGGTTAGTTATGTTTCAACAGGCGGCGGTGCTTTTTTACATTTAATGGAGGGCAAAAAGCTTCCTGGAGTGGTTGCCCTGGAATAAATCTTGGAATATATGATAAAAGGAAAATAGAGTGATATTTTGTAAGCACAGAGATTGCTTAAGCCGGGAAGAAAGGCTTCGAAGATCTTACTATGAGGTATTGCGTGATGAACTGGATCAATTTGTTCTAGATTACTCTCTTGTTGGATCTTATAATAATTTTCTCAGATTGCGCATGCCCTATCCTTTTGTAGAATTAAGGGAGCTTAAGCCAAGGGCAAGAATCCCTTCAATTGAGTTTGATGCACAGAATTCATTCTTAATTATTTTTTCCGAAGATTTTATTGATAAAAAACATAAAAAATATATTCGATACTTTGACATTAATAAGACAACAAAGAATAATTTGTTAAAGCACAAATATTTTCCTGATGTGGAGAATTTTAACCGGAACATTAAATTTTTTGAGACCAGTGAATTTTTTTCATTGTTAAGATCATTGCTCCCCATTGATTATGCCTTGTTGATTCAAAGGAATCAGCGAACAAAGGTAAGATATGCCCTGACTCATTTCCATGTGAGGATTGACTGGCCTATAGCAGAAGCCTCTGAAAATCTTGCCAGGGATTTAAGGTATATTTCAAAAGACCTTTATGAAAAAGGGGATAAATATGCTGAAGATTTTCAAAAAAAATTATTTGAATACTATGGTGTTCCGGTTATGGCCGGGGGGAGAAGAACTGCAGCCATAGTAGCCGCCCAATACTTCAGACAGCTTCCTGGAATTACAACTGTTTATGTTGCTTCCAGTGAATCCAGAAATCTTTTACGCATTGATGAAAAAGGGGTATCCAAATCCGTGCTGGTTAAACTGCCAGACAGTGAAATAAAAAAGATGGCGGAAAATGCAGGTATTACCCAAAATAGCTTTACTAAAAATTATGTTATTGCAAGGCGGCGAAAAAATTATATCTGTATTTTAAATGTAAAATATGATTATACCAGTCATGCATTGCCTTCAGAGGGCGGAAGACTCAGGGAGTTAAATTCTGATACAAATTGGCTGACAGTATCCCAGGAACATATTCTACCGAAACCATCTACATTAATATTTCCCCCAATTCCCTATAAAATGGTGTATTTATAATTTTTTAAGCATGGCAATTTCATCACAATTGGGGAAACTGACACAACCAATACAATCTGACCAGACTTTGATGGGAAGTTCATTTTTATCAATGGTTGAAAATCCGAATTGTTCAAAAAAAGTGGGCCGGTAGGTGAGGGTGAAAAGATCTGTTATCTTAAAATAAAATGCTTCCTGGATGGTTCTTTCTGTGAGAGTAGAGCCGATTCCCTGGCCTGTGAAAGAGATATCCACTGCAAGGGATCGGATTTCTGCCAGATTTTCCCAGCAAAACTGCAAAGCACAGCATCCAACCACTTTTTTTTGTTTGGGATCTTCAAAAACCCAGAAGTCTCTTAAATGGTCGTATAGTTTGCTAAGCGGTCTTGCTAAAAGTTCTCCTCTAACATTGTAGAATTGGAGTAATGCATGGATGGTAGGGACATCATCAAGCAAGGCTTTTCTGATCATTTTAAGTCCTTTATTTTAATTAGTGCTTTTACAGTCATTGAAGTTTCTTCTTCCTTTATTTCTCCTGTATCAGGGTTCATGTATACCATTTTTGTACCATCCGGTATATCAAAATATTGATAAGATTTGCTGGAGAGAGCGTGTTTTATATAATTTATCCATATGGGTAGGGCCGCCTTTGCACCGGTCTCATATTTTCCAAGAGAGGTTGCATCATCATTGCCCACCCATACACCCACTGCAATATCCGGGCTGAATCCAATAAAGAGAGCATCTTTATAGTTATCACTTGTACCGGTTTTACCGGCAATATCCTTTTGAATGGCCAAAGCCTTTTTCCCTGTACCCTCAAGGATGACAGCTTTTAACATATCCGTTATAATGGCCGCATTCTGCCGGGACATAATGGATTTTTTTTGTGTTGAATGTTGATAGATTATCCTGGAGTCTGGGTCTGTTATTTTAATAATGGGAAATGGGGCAACTTTAATTCCCATATTGGCAAAAGGAATATACGATGCTGTCAGCTCAATCAGGCTGACTTCTGATGTTCCCAAGGCTAAAGAAAGGTTGGAATGAAGATCAGAAGAGATCCCTGCCTGTTTTGCAAAATCAATCACCTTGGCCGTGCCGATCATCTCCATCAGTCTCACAACGGGTGTGTTTTTTGATAGTGCCAGGGCCTTTCGAAATGTGGTCTCACCTATGAAAGTGTTTGAAAAATTATTTACCTGCCAGATTTTATGATCGTCCAGGCGATAGGATAAAGGGGCATCAAGCAGTTTGTCATTCTGTGAAAATCCCAGAATGATGGCAGTGGCATATACAAAGGGTTTAAAAGCGGAGCCGGGCTGCCGTTTGGCCTGAACAGCCCTGTTAAAAGAACTTTTATAAAAATTTTTGCCACCAACCATACTTAAAATACCCCCGGTTTTAATATCCAGGGCAATCAATGCGCATTGAGTCTTTGATGTGTTGATACCATTTTTTAACATCCGGATTTCAAGCTGTTGCATTTGTTTTAAAATAGAATTTTCTGCTGTCTGTTGAAAATCTAAATCAAGGGTTGTATAGATGTTGAGTCCTTGTGAATAGATGTTTTGTAACTCAAATTGTTCTTTTAAGCTGGTTTTAATATATTCGATAAAATAACCAGCCTGGTTTTGTTCTGCCTGTTGGGGCGATGGAGAAATTTTTATTGCTTTGGCCAATGTATATTCCATGCCGGTAATTATTTTTTCGCTCAGCATTTGCTTGAGGACAATATCTCGCCTTTTTTTTG
>JAOZRF010000211.1 GCA_029940245.1 Desulfobacula sp. | reverse complement strand
ATGGCAAATCAAAATAAACCGGCGAACTGCTCCATTTGCTGATTCTCTCCCAGCTATATCGGTCTTCCCATCCTTTTCTTCGACCTTTATTTTTAATTTTTTTTCTGGTTTCACTTGCCTGATATCTAGGCCCCATATCAATGATACGTCTGTCCACCGGAGACCTTCGATCTACAGGAGAGCGTTTTGTGTAAACACTTTTTGTATGCACCACTTTTCCCTCCAATGTTGGCAGGAAAAATGTAAGGTTGAAGGTTTGATATCTAAAATTTGAATTTCCATTTTAAAACTCAAATTTCCAGCCTCACAATTTTCCCGATTTTGCATTTTTAATCTTGATATTTAAAGGAAACCCTTAAATTGGTTCTAAATTGAGCGGGTTTTCCTTTCTCAATTTTAATATCAAGTTTCTTTACTTCTGCAATTCTTAAATCTCTTAATGATTGTGATGCACGATCAATGGCATTGGTGGCCGCGTCTTCCCAGGATGTTGTACTGCTCCCTACAAGGTCAATAATTTTGTATACGCTCTCGGTCATGGCTTCCCCTCCTGTAATAAGGTTTATATATTATTATTGAAGTTGCGATGAATTTGAACTCAGATTGTTCGTTCAGTTCAGGTTCTGGATAGATGATCAGATTGATATAATTATAGAATAATATAAAAAATTGTCAAACGATTTTTACTTGTGACCTGGATTTACATGGCCCGTTCCAGGTCAGCCAACCTTGCAACGACCGGATTGCCTGTGATTTTTATAAAAGTTCACAAGACCTGGAATTTAAAAACGCCGGACTGTTTGAGGACATACCTGCCCGCAGTTTCCGGCGTTAAATGGAAGGTCTTGTTGAACCTTGAAAAATCGTTCGGGCACTAGGAAGTGTAAGGTTGGCTGGCCGAAATGGGTATTTGCTGATCCATTGTGTCAAAATCGTTACCCTTATGGCAAATATTCAGGTTAAAGAAAATTTAATTTTTCAAGAATCAATCCATAAAACCGATCTGATTCTGACGAAAAAATCCAACCCAAATGGTTTGAACACCGATCACAGACTCCAATCTGCCATGAAAATCCAAAAAACCATGAAAATTCATTTGAAGCGATTGAACTGGAAATACATCCTTTTGCTTTGCTGAAACACCCTATTTCAAAAACACAGCCATGGGGATTTGCAAATACATGGTGAAATGAATTATTTACAATCATCTGCTTAGACGGATCTGTGATATGATTATTGCAGAAAACACAGGTAATGATTTCTTCTTCTCCAGATATGGTATCGTATTTATTATCAGTACATAAATCAATCGATTGTTTACAAACCACATTCATGAGGTTTACCTTTTTAAATGTTCTTTTTCCAGGTAATAAAGGGTTGCCCCCACAGGAGCAAATGATAAAAACACTATGTTTAGTCCGGGTATAAGAAAAAGCAATCCAAATCCAATATGGAACATTAAATTTCTCCTTAAAAATTTTATCCGTATATTAAAGGGTTCCATTCTTCTTGCCGGCACCAGATCTGTATTGTCCCAGGCCAGAAATATCGCAGCCGTAATAGACGAGAGAATAATGATAATCACACTGATGGGAGTCAGTAAACCGATCACCATAATGATCAGAGAAATCAGCACTGGAATCACTGCCCTGGGAATTTCCTGTTTAACCAGATAGATAAAAAAACCAATCCAGGAATTTTGTTCCATCGAAACTTCTTTACCCAATATAATTTTTTCAGTAATTCTTGACATGTAATCCATGATGAAAACACAAAAAAACAACTGGGCAATTAAATAAGAAAGAACCATGGCAATAGCAGCAAGAGAAATAGATAAAAGCCATGAAACTGCCTTCCATACAAATACCAGCCAACCTGTTTCCGGCACTTTCCATATCATTAATAAAATTTCATCATGCCAGTATAAAACAAGACCCGATAAAATAAGGGTAAAAAACAAAACAATGAGAAATCGTAATATTCCCAACATCAATAATTTAGGAGTTTTCAACGCCAGGGCCAGCCCTTTTACGTTATATTTTATGCCATCATATAAATTCATTTTAGTTCTGACCTTCAGGTTACGTGTGACCTTCAGGTTATGCCTTTTCCGGGATGCATTTTATCCAATACGTTATGGGTTTTGAAAACTCTTTATAAGAAACGTTTGTCCTTTGGGCAACTATATTTTTCTCAAGTCCAAACATTTTCTTATAACAATTTAAAAAACTCAAGTTGTCAAGTTTGTCTGATTTTTCCATATCCTTTGTTTTACAAATAGCCCCCCAGATGGTTCTGGTATCCCTTGTAATAAAAGAGTCCTTTAATATTGCCATTATTGTTTCACTAATATGAATCCCTTCTTTGATGCCACAGTTTTCAAGCCTTGATGCCGTGTTTACGGCTTCACCGATAGCCGTGACTATTTTTCTTTTTCGACTTCCCAAAGGGCCGATCACTGCTGTTCCCATTTCCATTCCTGCTCTGAAATTGATATTAATGTTTGCTTTATCAATCAATTCTTTTACTCTTCCAGCCTTATCCATATCATGCTGTCCTGTTTTCAGAAAATGTATTTCTTTGAAAATAGATGCCAGAGTAAAGGTCATCAACATGATCCTCTCCTGTATCCCCAGGGGAAAATTATTTTTCTCATTATCAAATGGGGAAGCATTTTCAAGAAAAACACAATCTCCTATAAAATTATCTATCCTGCATGAATATTGATTTGCCTTATTGGCAGCTATCTGGTGACACAGGTTCAAAATATAAAAATAATCCCTGGGATTTAATTTTTTCCTCATGGTGGCAGATCTTATCATATCGATAAAGGCATATACACCGTCTGTGATGTTGACAGGCTCCATATCAAGCTGGCTTTTCTTTACAGCACCCACAGCCTTTAAGTATGCTTTCTGCTCATTCAACTCAATCTCTTTGTTTTTTAATTGCAATGCCGTTTTTCTAAGGTTTTTTTCTTTTCTCCAGATAATATGCGCAGCCTGTCTTCCTTTGGCAAGACCGATATGCGCAATGGATGCCATTTCAATTGCTGAGATTAAAATATTTAATCTTTTTTTCAATTCTTTTTCGTGAACAAATTGTATTCCTTTTTTTTCCAGAAGTTGTTCATTGATTGTATTAAATACAATGGCCCCATAATCTGGAATATAAGCAGAAACAACATTTCTGGCCTTGAACTGGCGAACAATGGCAGTGTTGATTTTAATGCCCGGCATGGTTTTAAACATATCACCATTATAGGAAAGGATGTCGGCATCAGAACAATTTTTCCGTGCTTCTAATAAATCATAAAGCTTATCAATAACAAGGACTTTAATACCTTTTGCATAAAAATCCTTATGTTTTCTCAGCACAAAGGAAATAATACCATCACTTTCCTTTTTTTCGCCGAATTGAGTATCTTTATAAAGCCTGACAGGCGAAAGGCCTTTTTGTCTGGCAATGGTGTTTCCAAAATATTTTAAAATAAGGCCGTTAAATCCCTTTCCATTAAATTTATGCAGAATTCCCCTGTCCCATTTATCCGGGGATAAAAATTTAAAATAGGTGCTGTCCGTTCCCAGAAGCAGCGCAACCTGGTTGGCCTTCATTAATTTTAATGAAAAAGCCAGAAGAAGATCCAATGTATTTTTCTTTTTAAATACAATATGTTCAAATTTGTCTATATCAGGCAATTCATGTTTCATCTAAGGATTCTTTTTTGATAAGAGGTTTCATAATTTCACCTTTCGTTAAAGATTGAGATTATAAAAAATCAATTTTCTACAGAATTTATAGGTTTGGGCTTATTATAGTAAATCTTTTAAAAAAATAAAGGCTTATCTTAAAAAACAATAATATTTTTTGCTGCCCTCTGATTATTCAGGCGATCGCTTTGAGAATATTGCGGGTTTCCAAAAGGGCCCTGGAAATATGATTTCTTTTTGTTCCCAATTGAATTTGAATAGTGTCTTTTTTTATAAATTCAAAAACGGCTATACGCTTTAACGCATTATTTAAGGAATCCAATGGTTTTTCCCTGTGTTTTTCAGAAAAACAAAGGGTCAGGGTGTTGGGGGTTATATCAAGCCTGTTAACACCTGCTTTTATACAATACACCCGCAGCATGATTTTTAAGAGCATATTTTCAGCCTCTCCGGGCAGTTTGCCATATCGGTCTGTCAGCTCTTTTTTTATATCTGATATATCTGAAACCTCTGTGATCCTTGACAGTCGTCTATATAGGGTTAATCGCTGTTCAACGGATTCTATAAAACCCTCTGGAAAGCCAACGGACATGGATGCATTAATTTCAGGTTCCAACTGTTCAATGGTTTCTTCACCTTTTAGATCATGAACTGCCTGATCCAGCAGTTTTAAAAACATGTCATACCCGACAGCGGCTATATGGCCGGATTGAGAAGCGCCCAGGGCAGTTCCTGCACCCCTTATCTGCAGGTCTTTCATAGCGATTTGAAATCCAGACCCAAGATCTTTGTACTCCATCAAAGCAGCCAGCCTTTTTTTAGCGTCCTTTGTCAATGTATTTTCCCCTGTTCCCTTCAGGTTGCCTTTGCTCTTCAGGGTATCGGAAATAAACAAATAGGCATAGGCCTGATGGTCACCCCGTCCGATCCGTCCTCTTAACTGATAAATCTGGGAAAGCCCCAGCCGTTCAACTTTATTTATAATCATTGTGTTTGCCGAAGGGATATCAAGACCGGATTCTATGATTGTTGTACAGACTAAAACATCAATTTCAAAATTAACAAATTTAAGCATTACCTTTTCAAGCTCTATTTCCGAAAGCCTGCCATGGGCCACACCTATCTTTGCCTGTGGCACCAGGTTTGCTAAATTTTCCGCAGCTTTGGAAATAGTCTTGATGTTATTATGGACAAAAAATATCTGGCCATTTCGGGACAATTCTCTTTTAACGGCATCCTTTACAATACTGTCTTCATATTTTGAAATATAGGATATGATTGGCTGTCTGTCTGCAGGAGGGGTTGTGATCACGGAAATATCCCGCATACCCGTGAGTGACATATGAAGTGTCCTGGGAATCGGCGTTGCAGTCAAAGCCAGAACATCCACAGAACTTCTCTTTTTTTTTAATGCTTCTTTATGCCTCACACCAAAGCGTTGCTCCTCATCAATCACCAAAAGTCCCAATGATTTAAAATCAACATCTTTTGATAAAAGCCTGTGGGTTCCAATGACAATATCTGCAAGACCTGAACTGATTGCCTTAACTATCTTTGTCTGTTCTTTTCGCGTTCGAAACCGTGATAAGCATTCAATATTCACAGGATACATGGCAAATCGCTCCCTGAATGTTGCAAGATGCTGTTCTGCCAATATGGTGGTCGGCACCACAATCGCCACCTGCTTTCCATCATTTACCGCTTTAAAAGCAGCCCTGATGGCCACTTCTGTTTTACCATATCCCACGTCCCCGCAGACCAGTCGATCCATGGGAATACTTGACTCCATGTCCAGATGCACATCATCAATGGCCTTTAGCTGATCACGGGTTTCATCGTATGGGAAAGCCGCTTCAAAATCATTGTAATAATTATCCGGCCTGGAAAATGAAAATCCCTTGTTGACTTTTCTTTTTGCATAGAGATTTAAAAGATCGGCTGCCATTTTCTCAACCTCTTCTTTTGCTTTGGCCTTTGATTTTATCCAGGCTTTGGAGCCGAC
>JAOZRF010000556.1 GCA_029940245.1 Desulfobacula sp. | reverse complement strand
GCTCTGTTATCATGTTCATTGTGGTGTTTGCCGGGATGTTTTCATGGGCGGCATCAGTTATTAATGTAATAGACAGGGCAGCCAATGCCATTATACACATAGCACCCAATGCCGTGGTCATGATTATCCTGATTAATTTTCTGCTGCTGGGGCTGGGGATGATACTGGATGCAATTTCCATTTCCTATCTTATCATGCCGATCCTGATCCCCGTGCTTATTGCTTTTCATATAGATCCTTTGTGGTATGGTGTCATTTTTATTTCAGCCATGGCTATAGGACAGGCGACTCCACCCGTGGGGGTTAATCTGTTTACTGCAGCTAACCTGATAAACGGTGATATCGACTCTATTGCAAAAGAGGCTATTCCCTATGTTGTAATGGATATTATTGTTCTGATTATTCTTTCCCTGCTACCGATTTTATCCTTATATCTGCCCATTAAAGCCGGGCTTTATACACCATAAAAATGGGTGTAAACTTTGCAAAAGGGCATTTGTCAAATGCCGTTATGATCAGAATCGAACCCGGTTTTGACTTAATAGAAGGGATTGAAAATGTGTGCCAAAAGTTTGAGATAGAATCCGGTGTGATTACATGTTGCATTGGAAGTCTTCAAAAAGCCTCTTATTTTCTTCCTGTCCCCTTGGAAAACAGATTTGGTACCGGCTACGGTGATCCAAACATATTGGATGGTCCGCTGGAACTTCTCAGCGGCCAGGGAATGATCGGAAAAGAGGAAAACGGGGAATACTTTATCCATTTACATGGTCTGGTCAGTGACAAAGACAGAAACGTCCACGGTGGTCATCTTATCAAAGGGGAAAACCCCGTATTAATCACCTGTGAAATCATGATCAGCCGGATCCAGGGAGTGAAAATGATTCGTACTTACGATCCAAAGGTTGATATGAAAGTGCTGATGCCATTTTCACAGTTAAAACACACACTTTAAGAAACTATTATAAGAAGAAAGAGGAGGAAGGCATGGCTGAAGATGCCAAAAATTTATTAGAATTTTATCGAACCATGGTCATAGTTCGTCAGTTTGAGACCATGGCAGGAGAATATTTTGCAGCCGGAGAGATACCGGGTTTTATTCATTTGTCCATCGGGCAGGAAGCCAGCAGTGTAGGTGTTTGTTCCTGTCTGCGGCCGGATGACTATGTGGCCACGACCCATCGTGGTCATGGTCATATGATTGCCAAGGGAGCAGATCTTAAAAAAATGGCGGCTGAATTGTTCGGCAAAAAAACAGGGTATTGCAAAGGCAAGGGCGGATCCATGCACATTGCTGATTTCTCCATTAATATTCTGGGTGCAAACGGGGTTGTGGCCGGTGGGTTGCCCATAACGGCCGGCGCTGGTTTTTCCATCAAGATGCGCAAAACCGATCAGGTTGCAGTCTGTTTTTTTGGTGATGGAGCTTCCAACCGCGGTCCCGTCCACGAGGTGATGAACATGGCATCTGTATGGAAACTGCCGGTACTCTTTGTGGTTGAAAATAACCAGTGGGCTTCGACTACACCTCAAACTGTTTCCGGATCCGTACGGGATTTAAGTATCCGGGCAGCCGG
>JAOZRF010000210.1 GCA_029940245.1 Desulfobacula sp. | reverse complement strand
TTGCATTATTGCATTATTGCATTTTTGATATAGATTTATTGATAAAAACACAATAAAACAAGCCTGACCCCGTCTGCATGACCCCGTCTGCAAGGACTTAAGGCCGAAAGTTGAATTATACATATACTATTGAAAAGGGTTTAAATTTAATGAAAAAAATATTATTAATTACAGGCCCGGCAGGAGATGCCCAGGGCTGGGGGGATATCGCTGTCACCCAGAGTATCAAACAAGCCATTGACGACTCAGGGAAAACTGCACAGATCGCTTTTGTCAACAATATGGATGAATTTTACGCAAGTCTTGAAAAAAACACCTTTGATATTGCCTGGAGCGCTCTTTATCATGTGTCTGGAAAATCAGAGACCATTGGTATGGGCGAAGGTGATGAAAAATGGGTTGCAGATATTTTTGATGATAAAGACATCCCCTATATCGGACCCGATGCAAAAACCATGAAAAACCTGATTCATAAAACCAGCACTCACAAAATATTAAAAAACAGCGGGATTTTCGTTCCCTACCATTACCAGCTTGGAACCGATGATGCCCTTCCGGACATTGTTTATCCTGCTTTTGTAAAACCCAGTTATGAATCAAGATCTGTGGGCATAAGCGATGAAAGTGTTGTCAATTCACCTGAAGAACTTACAAAAAGAATAGACTATATTGTAAACACGTTTGACCAGCCTGCCCTGGTGGAAGAATACCTTCCCGGAGATGAATATACTGTTTTGATGCTGGGCAATGGCGTACATCAAGTCTTTTTACCCGGCAAAGTTGTGGTTGATCCTTCCCTGTTTGGTAAATACCCCATCCTGAGAACTGATTTAAGAGGGGTGGGAGTAACAAAGATAAAACCTGTTTCAAAAATGAAAGAAGATCTTATTGAGCTGAGTCAACAGGCTATGGAAGCACTGAACTGCCTGGATCATGTCAGAACTGACATACGCCTTGATGCCAAAGGCAAACTGAAAATCATTGAAGTGAACGGGATACCCGGATTAAAACCGGTTAAAAGCTGGAGTCCGCAAATATTTTCCCTGAACTATCCTTCTGCTGATGGCCCCATGGAAGATTATCGAAAACTCATCGACCATATTCTAACCTCTGCACTGGCACGTTACAATATAGACTAAAGGATTGTATTTTGAGCACCCCCAAAAATAGTAATCCACGGCAGCCTGAATCGATCATTCAGGAAACAGACCCTTTGAAAGGATTTGCTTATCACCTTGATTTCTCCCTTCCTTTTATTGCCACTGCCATTCATGCCGGACATCGGGTGCGAAAGGAATTGCAACCTTTTATGGCGATTGATTCTGACCAGCGAAGATTTGAAGAAGATACAGGCACGGATCTGATGATAAAGGACCTGGGCAATGCTGTCTGGGCTCTTGAATCACGCTCTGTCTACGATATTAACCGTTCCCGGGAGATGGCATTGCCGCTCACACCTGAAAGATTCTGGGGAATACAGGTATACAAAAGCCTGCCAAGTCCTGAAATGAATCAAAAAAGCCTGGAAAATTATGAATCCTTTTATCGATTTATGGAAGCCTGTATAGCAACTCTTCTGGATCAATTTGGATTCTGCATTATATATGATATCCATTCCTATAATATTTCACGGCAAAAAAAAAAAGGAATTGTATCACCTCCTGTCTTTAATCTTGGCACAGCCCTTCTGGACAAATCAAAATGGGGAAAGGCCATTGAGTTATGGCTGAAACAGCTTGGCACCATCTCTTTGCCGGGAATAAAGACAAGTGTGGCAGAAAATTATGTATTCTCAGGTAAAGCAGAGTTTTGCAGACGTCTTTGCCGTCTGGATGACCGCATCCTTGTTCTTCCCACGGAAGTATCCAAGGTGTATATGGATGAAATGACAGGCCAGGTTTATCCGGATGTGATCCAGGCTATTGCAAAAGGACTTAAGGCTGCTATTTTATCCCATGTTAAGCTGTTGCCCAATAAAGAGAACCACTTTTAACTCACCCGTCCGGTCATTTAAAAGCGGTTCACTGTTCCTTGCAAAAAGCCTGATTAAAAATGAAGCTTTTCTTTCAGACTTTTTTTAACAGCTTCATCCCTGTAGGATAATACATTAACAGGCGATCGCTTAAAAACTTTTTCGGCAACTGCACCGATGATACTGTTTTTTAAATTGGACCGTCCTCTTGTTCCCATGACAACAAGATCAGGCATCTCCTTGGTAATGGTCTTTAAAATCTCATCCACCGGTTTTCCAACCTTGAATAATATTTTTACCCTGTCCTTGTCAATTTTAGATTCATCCGCCATTTTATTGAGTCTTTGCTTCCTGTCCCTGCGAATTTCTTCAACATAGTGTTCTGCATCAACATCATAGCCCATGGCAACAATAGTCTCCACAGATTCAATATTTCTTGAATTAATAATGCTTAAGACAATAAGCCGGGCATTATTTTTTAAAGCAACCTGTACCGCACAATCAAAAACACCTTGTGAATAATCTGTAAAAGCAAGGGGAACAAGAATTTTTTTAATCGTATCCAATGAGTTTCTCCTCTACATAAGATTAAAAATCGCCAAAGGCCTCTTTGGCTGTCTTACCCTCTTCCCGGGGAATTCTCGGCCTCTGGATCAAATAAATGATACCAAAAAGAAGGAGAGCAAACGGATAAATATAGTATCTCTGATCATGGGGCAGTCCCACCAGTGATGCAATGGCATCAGGCCTCATGGCACAAATGGTAACACTTAAAAACAAGGGTATTTCCCATATCCTGTTTCTTGCCACAAACCATCCCTGGGTTGCCGATGCAAAAGCAAAATTGCCGATGCAGGCCATGAGAAAAATCAATATCCCCTGGGACCAGGACGTAATATTATGGAGGATCAAATCAGAATTGAAAATGAACATGAATGGCAGTATGGCCGTTCGAATATCATACATGAATCCCTGTATGCCCGTGGCAATGGGCGGAGACTTTGCAATTGCAGCCGCAGCATAGGCGGCAAGTCCGACAGGCGGCGTATCATCTGCCAGAATTCCAAAATAAAAACAGAACAGATGGGCGCTCATTAAGGGCACAAACCATTCCTGGGCACCGGCAATGCTTACAATTGCAGGTGCTGTCAAGGATGCCATGACAATATAGGTTGCCGTTGTAGGCAGACCCATTCCGATAATCAGGCTGGCAAAGGCAGTTATGATAAGCATGAAATAAATATTACCCATGGAGATAACATCAATTATTTCTGTTATAAGCCCTCCCAGTCCCAAGGAGACAACACCCACGATAATACCGGCTGCTGCTGTTGCAAGGGCCACTGAAACCATGTTGCGGGCACCGGATGCAAGGGCTGCAAAAATATCAAGAACCGCCTTTTTTATTGCAGGCCCAATGGGTTTTTTAGCTATATATGCTTTGACCGGTTCCTGAAAAATCATAACCACAGCCATCAACCAGATAGCGTGAAATGCAGCAAGTTCAGGGGAGTGTCGCACCACAACCAACTCATAAAGCAGCAATGCAATCGGGATCATAAAATGAATCCCGCTTAAAAAAGTTTTAAAAAACAAAGGCAGTTCTTTTCTTGGTATGCCTCTTAACCCTAACTTGGATGCTTCAATATGGGTAATATAGAACAATGCAGCATAGGAGGCAAAGGCCGGTATGGCAGCCGCCTTGATGACCTCTACGTAAGGGACGTTGACATATTCTGCTATAATAAATGCAGCAGCGCCCATAATAGGAGGCGCCAACTGCCCATCAGTGCTTGCAGCCACTTCAACTGCCGCAGCCTTGGTGGCTGGATACCCTACCTTTTTCATCATGGGTATGGTAAATGTTCCCGTTGTAACAATATTGGCAATACTGGAACCTGACACCATTCCTGTAAGTCCGCTTCCAAGTACGGCAGCCTTTGCAGGACCGCCTTTAAAACCACCTAAAAGACTTAAGGCAAGCTGGATAAAATAACGGCCTGCACCTGCCCTGTCCAGCATGGCACCAAACAAAACAAATAAAAAAACAATGGTGGCGGAAACATCAAGGGGAATACCATAAATACCTTCAGTGGACATAGTCATCTGTCCTACAAACCTGTTTAATGATACTCCCTTAAAGGCAATAAGATCCGGCATATAGGGCCCTAAAAAGGCATAAGTACAAAAAAAGATGGCAATGATGGGGAGAGCCGGCCCAATCACCCTTCTGGCAGCTTCAAGAAGTAATATAGTCAAAATAATGCCAATGACAATATCCCTCTGAATCGGCGCACCATAACGCGTGGTAATTCCTTGAAAATCAAGAACAAGATTAAGAGCTGAAAGACATGCAACAATGGCAATAATATAATCAAAAACAGGTATTCTGTTTGTGGAAGATAAAAATTTTAATCCAAAAATTTTTTTTTTAAAAACAGGATAATTTAAAAAAACGATCAATAATGCAAATCCAAGATGGATTGACCGGATATAGGTTGAATCAAGTATCAGCCAACTTGCTATAGACAGCTGAAACAAACTCCATGTCACTGCAATGGTGGGAATCACCCATTTTTCAAGCCCGAGAGGCTTTCGTCCTATCCCTTCTTCTTCCTCTGCCATTTTCCTGGCAAGTTCCAACCCATCATCTAATTCCTGAACTTCAGTATAGCTCATATTTTCCACCCAATTTGAAACAGCAGTGGAGAAGATCTGTTAATATCAGATCTTCTCCACTGCCAATACATTTAAACACAGTTTAGAAAAATCTAACTATTTCAGACCTACTTCTTTATAGTACTTCATTGCGCCTGGGTGGAATGGTGCTGAAAGACCTGTCAACATAGCTTCTTTAGTGAGGCCTGCATAGGCAGGATGCAATTTTGTAAATGATTCAAAGTTGTCAAACACTTCTTTTGTAATAGCATAAACCACATTATCAGGTACTTTTACTGATGTAACAAATGTTGCTTTCACACCAAATGTCGGAACTGCATCTTCAGTATTTACAGCACCAGGATAATTTTTCATCAGGGTTTCAGCCTTTGCATAATAGGGATATTTTGCCAAAAGACTGTCAATATTTAAAATAGGAACAAATTTAACCTTGCGAACTCCTGAAGTAGCTTCCTTGTAATATCCTGAAGGATGTCCAACAGTATAGAACGCAGCATCAAGTCTGCCGTCCTGAATAAGTCCCGGGGCTTCTGCAGCTTTTAAACTTTCTGCATGAAAATCTGTCTTCCAGTTCAGTCCGTTGGCTTCAAGTGCGTCAATGGCATTCTGACGATACCCCGATCCAAGGTTTCCAATATTGACTCTTTTACCTTTAAGATCGGCAAGGCTGTTAATGTTGGCATCTACTGCCGCAATAAGGTCAACTGTTTCAGCATGGATGGAAAATACTGCGCGCAGATCTTTCTGGGGACCTTTATCTTTCCAGTCTGCAATACCTTTTACTGCCTGGTATTGACGATCTGACTGAGCCACACCAAAATCAAGATCACCGGCCAGAATAGCATTGATATTAAAAACAGATCCGCCGGTTGATTCAACTGTGCAGCGAATACCATATTCTTTTCGTTTTTTGTTAACGATCTTGGCAATCGCACCACCGGTGGGATAATATACACCTGTAATTCCACCTGTTCCAATGGTTACAAAAGTTGCTTTTGCCTGGGCTTGAGTCGGTGATAGACCCCAAAAAAGAACCATTCCAAATAAAAGTGCCGTTGTTAAAATTAATGCTTTTTTCATC
>JAOZRF010000209.1 GCA_029940245.1 Desulfobacula sp. | reverse complement strand
CGGGAGACCCAGAGTCATCTATAATGGTTTCCTTTAAAGGTAAAATAATGGAAAAAGAAGATCCACCTCCAGAATAATTTTCTTGCCCTTTATACTAAGATTTTCCACAGCATCTCGAACCAGCCGGTTTATATCAAGGGTTTCACCCCTAGAGAATCTGACTATAATAAAACTGACTGGGGTTTTCAATTAGGGTAAACCCTGAATTTTAAAAAAAATAGGTGCTTTTTAGTCTAAAAAAACGATTCCTTCTTTGATTGCAAATTTTGTAAGGCCTGCAATACTGAAAATATTGAGTTTTTTCATGATATTTTTACGGTGGGATTCTATGGTTTTAATGCTGACGCCAAGAGTTTTGGCAATATCCTTGTTTTTTTTTCCTTCTGCAACCAGTTGAAGAACCTGACGTTCCTTTTTTGAAATTTTTTTGAATTTTAGTTTATCGCCGCTTAATTTAAGTGTACTTCCCTGGCTGTCAACATACATCCCGGCAATGGAAGGCGGTAAATAAAAATTCCCTTTGGTGACTTCCTTTACTGCATCATACAATTCATCAAAGGCTGCTTCTTTTAAAATATATCCTGATGCACCGGATGCAAGCATTTTATCTATAATTTTTTTATTGGAATGCATGGAAAGAGCAATAATTTTGGTTCCCGGAACTTGTTTCCGAATGGCCGCAGTGGCTTCCACGCCATTGAGATCCGGCATTGAAATATCCATCATCACAACATCGGGGTGATACAGCATTGCAAAATCTATGGCTTCACGGCCATTCCTGGCAACGGCAATAACATCCATCCCTTTTTTTTCAAAAAGATTTTTCAATCCTTCCCGAATAATGGCATGGTCATCTGCTATGATTACCCTGATTTTCATATTCTCCGGTGATGGTCTATTTTATTGAATAAAATAGTATCCCGATGCGCCATTAAAATCAAACAATAATTTATGTTTATCTTTTCTGGTAAACGCTTTATTGATAAAAACATGATACCCCTCCATAGAATCAACTTAAAAACAAATCTTACTGCTTTTTTATTGCTCAAAAGATTGAATACTGATACAAAACAAAACGGAGAAAAATAATGTTCGTTAAAATAAAAAAAATATATAGGAGTTCTTCCGGTGACAAAACCATATAAACTTGTTGGCCGGAACTTTCAGCAGAAAAACACCCACATTCAAGTTGGTGATGCTGTTTTCGGCGATGGAAGCTTTCCTGTGATTGCCGGCCCCTGTGCTGTAGAAAACGAAAAACAGGTTATATCTATTGCAAACTCTGTTAAAAATGCCGGGGCAAAAATATTCAGAGGAGGAGCTTTTAAGCCAAGGACTTCTCCATATTCTTTCCAGGGGCTTGGAAAAGAAGGCTTACTCTTTTTAGCAAAAGTGCGGGAAGAAACCGGATTACCAATCGCCACGGAAGTTATGGATGTTGAAACCTTTGATCTTGTTGAAGAATATGCTGATATCCTCCAGATCGGCAGTCGAAACATGCACAATTTCAGCCTTTTAAGACGAGCTGGAAATTCTGACAAACCGATTCTTTTAAAAAGAGGCATGGCTGCCACGCTTGCCGAATGGCTCATGGCAGCTGAATATATACTGGAACAGGGCAATACCAATGTAATTCTTTGTGAGCGGGGCATAAGGACCTTTGTAACACACAGCAGAAACACCTTGGATCTTTCTGTGGTGCAGGCCGTTAAAAAAGAAAGCCATCTCCCCGTCATTGTTGATCCCAGCCATGCCGCAGGCATCAGAGACCAGGTCATATCCCTTGCTTATGCTTCAGCAGCGTCAGGCGCGGATGGGGTAATGATTGAAGTTCACAATCATCCAGAAGACGCTTTAAGTGATGGTACACAGTCGTTATACCCTGATCAGTTTTTTATGGCCATGAAAAAAATAAAGGCTATCCACGCAATTATCGGTAAAGAATAATGGAGACCTTCAATATTCACTGCCATTCAGGGCTTTCTTCTATCCATGTGGGAGAAAGCCTAAAAAATCTGGAAAACTATCTTCCTGATTCTCAAACCTTTATTATCACAGATGAAAATATCAAAAAATATTATCAAAAAATATTTCCAAAGGGTACGATCATCACCATTGGAACGGGCGAAGGCATTAAAACCCTTGCCACGATTGAAACCATATTAAAACAACTTCTTCATCATTCCTGTGACCGTTCAAGCTTTATTGTGGGAATCGGCGGTGGTATTGTATGTGATATTGCAGGTTTTGCAGCCTCTGTCTTTTTAAGGGGGGTGAACTTTGGCTTTGTATCCACCTCTCTTTTGTCCCAGGTGGACGCCGGTGTGGGAGGAAAAAACGGGGTTAATCTGGATTCTTATAAAAATATGGTTGGCGTTTTTAACCAGCCTGAATTTGTTATATGCGATCTTGAGCTTTTAAACACCCTGCCCAAAAATGAAATTTCAAATGGTTTTGCCGAAATCGTCAAACACGCACTGATTTTTGATGCAGGCCTGTTCGATTTTATTGAAAAAAACAGCCAGAAAGCGCTTTGCCTTGATTATGAAACCATTTTCAAACTTGTCGCAGATTCAGTAAACATAAAATCACAATTGGTCCAAAAAGATGAAAAAGAATCCAATGAAAGAAGAAAACTTAATTTCGGCCACACCATTGGTCATGCCATTGAAAAAATCGAAAAACCCGGGCATGGTAGAGCTGTTGCCAGAGGAATGGTTGCTGCTGCCAAATTTTCACAAGCAAGGCATCTGATAAACCAGCAAGCAGTTTCAAGAATCTGTTCGCTTTTAATTGATCTTAACCTTCCAACAGTACTTGGGGATAATGCAAAACAAATTATCAGAGCGGCTGGTAAAGACAAAAAAAAGCAGGGCAGCGATCTTTTTTACGTTTTTCTTGAACAGATCGGAAAAGCCAGGGTTGAAAAAATCAGCTTTGCTGAAATGAATACATTCATGACTTCGGTTTTTATTAAATAGCTGAAATTAAAGGCCGGAACACGCCCCAGCAATTACAATTCAGTCTTCGTTGAAATCTTTTCATGACTTCAGTTTTCAGCATTTTCGGAATCCTGGTTAGTGATAATAATTCCCAGAAAAATCAATGCCATGCTGTAAAAATGAATCATTCTGATGCTTTCATGCAAAAAAAGATACCCTAAAAAACCGCTGAACAAAGGAAGCGTATAATAAACCATACCTGCCTTGAATGGACCCAGGACAACAATGGCTTTATTCCATAAGACAAATGCACACAGCGATGCAAATATACCAACATAAAGAATTGGCGGTATTGTGGTTTTATTTAAAAAGGTTTGATGCACTATGGCCTGTTCCCATAAAAAAAATGGAAATAAAAAAATTAATCCCAGAATAAAAGTGGACAATTGCAGTGCTTTAACGCTCACTCCTTCTGGTTTGTTTTTTAAAAAAAGGCTGTAAATGGCAAAAATTATGGAGGCCAATAACATCCATACATCACCAATGTTAAAAGAAATGCTTAATAGTGTTGAGAGTTTTCCTTTTGTAATAAGAAACAGAACACCGATTAAAACCATTGTGATACCCAGTCCTTTTTTGACAGTGATAAGTTCTTTAAAAAAAATCCTGGAAAACAGAAGAATAAAAATTGGGAATGTAATGGCAATAAGTGAAAGATTCATGGCCGTTGTAGAATGGCCGGCAAAATAAATAAGGGTATTGAAAATTGTGATGCCCAGAAAGGATGTGATTGAAAAATATATAATATGCTTTTTTATGATGGGCCATTCGTGAAAAAGAGCCTTGGTTGCAAAGGGTGTGAAAACAATAACTGCCACCATCCATCTGTAAAAAGCAAGGCTGACGGGCGCAATATTTTCACTGAGCCCCCTTGCTACAATAAAATTTCCTGACCATATTGCTGTGGCACCAATGGCGAAAAGATAGCCTGCAAAAACTGACTGCGTTTTTAACTTGTTGGACATTTTTTATATCTTTCCTTTGAATTTAATCTCATCATCTGAATACAGATTTTCAAGACTCTATTTATAAAGAAAAAACAAGTCAAGAAAGAATATCTGCGTATAACAACTTTAATCTCTTTAAAAAAATTGGGGAGTATAGTATTAATATTATATTTAACGACTGGTGAATATTAATGTTATCAATTTAATTGACCATGCACATTACCGCGTTAACCGCAATGACGATTTAGAAAATAATTGAATGACAAAGGAGGAAGAACCTATGGCAAGTATTAAAGGCACCCAAACTGAAAAAAATCTTTTAACCGCATTTGCCGGTGAGTCCCAGGCAAGAAACCGATACACCTATTTTGCAAGTACTGCAAAAAAAGAGGGCTTTATTCAAATCTCAGACATTTTTACAGAGACCGCCAACCAGGAAAAAGAGCACGCAAAAAGATTTTTTAAATTTCTTGAAGGTGGAGAACTTGAGATAAGTGCAGCCTTTCCTGCAGGCATGATTAGAACGACCCTTGAAAACCTTAAAGATGCTGCAGCAGGCGAAAAATTTGAATGGACAAAAATGTATCCTGATTTTGCTGCAACAGCCAGACAGGAAGGATTTGACGCCATTGCGCTTGTTTTTGAAATGATTGCCGTGGCAGAAAAACAACATGAAAAAAGATATGCTGAGCTGGCTGTCAATGTGGAAAAGGGAACCGTGTTTAAAAAAGAAAGCAAAAGAAAATGGCGGTGCAGAAATTGCGGATATGTCCATGAAGGAGAAGAGGCCATAGCAATGTGCCCGGCTTGTGCGCATCCCCAGGCTCATTTTGAGCTGCTTGCTGAAAACTGGTAAAATTTAATAGTTGTTTATACAATTTCAAGGGGTTCAATAGCTTTAAGTGGATTATCAAAAGCTATTACCCCTTATTTTTATTTTAAGGCTATTGATTAATTGACAAAAAATGAATAGGAACTATATTTATAAAGGTATTTTTTTAACTTTAAACTTAAATTGAGGACGGTTATCATGGCACAAAATATAATTGAAATTGAAGATGATTCCTTTGAAAAAGAAGTACTCCAATCAGATAAACCCGTGATGGTGGATTTCTGGGCACCGTGGTGCGGTCCCTGTAAAGCTATTGGCCCCACTGTTGAGGCCCTTGAAAAAGAGTACGGCGACAAAATAACTTTTACAAAAATAAATGTTGATGAAAATCCACTCAGCCCAAGTAAATATGGGGTCCAGGCAATTCCCACACTTATTTTCTTTAAAAATGGAGAAATAGCAGATCAGATCATAGGAATGGTTGCCAAAGAAAAACTTGAACAAGTCATCAAAGGGCTTTTGTAAGGGAAAAAATAATGACAAAAATGGATTATGATCTTGTAATTATTGGTGCAGGACCTGCTGGCCTGACAGCTGGAATCTATGCTGCCAGGGCACGGATGAATGTACTTTTATTGGAAAAAGCAGTTCCAGGCGGCCAGATCATTGTGACTGACTGGATAGAAAACTACCCTGGTTTTGAAGGCATTTCAGGGTTTGATCTTGCTGAAAAAATGAAAAACCAGGCTGAAAAACTGGGGCTGGAAATTGAAACCGCAGAAGTCCATTCCCTCAATCTTTCAAAAGACGTAAAAGAAATTGTTTTAAAAGACACAAAGATTACTGCCAAAAGTCTTATCATTGCCTCTGGTGCATCTCCCAGAAGCCTGGGTGTTGGTGAGGAGAAATTTATTGGAAAAGGCGTTTCCTCATGTGCCACCTGTGATGCAGCT
>JAOZRF010000208.1:4415-5740 GCA_029940245.1 Desulfobacula sp. | reverse complement strand
AGGAAATAATTATGTCCATATCAGTCGGTGGTCTGATGTCAGGTCTTGACACCAGCAGTATAATTGATCAACTTTTAGCTTTGCAGCAGAAGCCTGTTATTAAGCTTCAACAGCAGGAGGCCGATTATCAGGTGAAATTGTCGGCTTATGGCAGCCTGCAGAGCGCTATGAGCAGTCTTAAATCCGCCATGGATGGACTTGATTCAACAAGCGATCTGACGAGTTTTTCAGCTTCTTCAGGCGACACCGACCTTTTTACCGTATCTGCCGCTGGTAACGCAGTGCCCGGTTCATACAGTATTACGGTGCAGCAATTAGCCGGGGCGCACAAACTTGCAAGCCCGGAAGCCGGAGCTTTTTCCGAGGGAGAATTCGTGGGTGAGGGAACAATTCATCTCAAGGCAGGAAGCGGTGATGCTGTGGATATTGGTGTGTCTGCCACGGACACCATCGACGATGTGGCACAGGCTGTAAATGATGCTGATGCCGGGGTCCGGGCAACGGTCATCTTTGATGGAACTAATTATTTTCTTTCATTGACCGCAGAAGAGACCGGAGAAGAAAATGTGATCAACCTGACCGTAACTGACACGGGCGACGGCGATACCAACACAGATATGAACGGTCTGTCCCGCCTGGTATACGACAAAGGTGTCACTGAAAATCTGACCCAGGCCCAGCCTGCCGCAGACTCAATTATAACTGTTGATGGTGTTGCCGATATTCACAGGGATACCAACACGATTGATGATGTTGTCAGCGGCGTAACCATTACTCTTGAATCCGCCCCTGCCACGGACAACGAGGCTGTTTTAACTATAAGCAGGAATACATCAGCGATCGTTTCCAGAATCAACTCTTTTGTCAGCGCATACAACGACGTGCTTGACTTTTTCAGCACCTCTCAAAGCTATAATCAAGATGCGGAAACTGCCGGGGTTCTGCTGGGTGATGCCACCACAAACAATATACGCACCCGTCTTGACCACCTGGTTACAGACACGGTTCCAGGTGTTGAATCATTCAGCCGGTTAACCGATCTCGGCATTACGCTGAACGACGAAGGACGTCTGGATGTCGATTCTTCAGCTCTTAATGAGGCGATTGATGATGATTTTGACGATGCGGTCAAGTTTTTTACCCAGACCACAGAGGGTTCTGAGGGTTTTGCCGTGCGCATGGCGGATACACTGGATGCGATACTTGATTCTACAGACGGAACCATTGATGCGAGGACGGATGGGATCCAAAACAGTATAGACAATATTCAGGATCAGGTTGAACGTATAGAAATGCGTAATCAGGCATGGGAAGTACGCACCAGG
>JAOZRF010000208.1:0-4378 GCA_029940245.1 Desulfobacula sp. | reverse complement strand
CTTGCCGGATATCAGAACACGGGGAATTTTTTGACACAGCAGATTACAGGCATGCAGAATCTGAATAATTTTGTATCGAATAGGTGATAAGGGGTTAGGGACTGGAAATCAGGGATTTGATCAACGAATTTAAATAAAGGAGATAAAATTATGGCACCCACAGGGTATGCGGCTTACAGCAATGCAGTAGTCCACACAACTGACAATAAAGAACGGATTCTCTTGATGCTTTATGATGGAGCTGTGAGATTTGTGAGGTTTGCGCGTCTGGGCATTGAAAAGAAAAGCGCAAAGATTAGGGGAGAGAACATCTCAAAGGTTATGGCAATTCTGACGGAGCTTGATTGTGCATTGGACAGGGAAATGGAGGAAGATCTGGTAGAAAATCTGTCTAATCTATACCATTATATGATGGATCTTTTGACAATTGCCAATGTGAAGAACGATACCGTTGTCCTTGATGAAGTGGAAAGACTCCTTTGCGAGCTAAAGGATGGCTTTGCTGAAGCGGAAAGACGTCTTCGCGAGCTAAGGGATGGCTTTGATGAAGCGGCTGAAAAAATATCCGCCTGTCAGCCGGTCATTGAGAAGGCACAAATGCAAGGGGGGCTCCATATTGCGGTCTAATCATAAAACACTGTATAAGAGTCTTCATGATATAACCATCAGGGCCGGAAAAGCCCTTGGTGAAAATGATTTTGAAATGCTTGTACGGTTGGGCCAAGAACATGAGAATGTAATGAATGAGCTGAAACAGGCGGGCTTAAGCGATGATTTTGACGTGTTGGGAATAATAAATGAAATAAAAAATGAAGTTGATGAACTTGTTGCGCAGATGGAAAGAAAACGGGATGAAACGAGTAAAGAATTGAAAAAAATTGGAAATGAGAAAAAGCTTGTTGCGGCGTATGGAAGATTTTGATTGGTTAATTGTGGGCCACAAATAATCAAATCAAAAGATCAAGGGGGTAGAGACATGGTAGAAGCGATAAATGGTGGAGTGGCTATTCAAACTCCAGAATATAAGATAAAGTCTGATGATGGTATTGCGCCTGATAAAGTTGCCAGGATTGAAGATCAGAAGGTTCGGCCGGATCAGGAAATTATAGAGAAAGAAAAGATTCAGGTTTCTCAGGTTTTAGATGCTCTGAACGATAACATAAATACAATCCATAATGTCGGGCTTGAATTTTCGAAGCATGAGGATTCGGGCCGGGAAGTGATAAAAGTTGTTGAAAAGGAAACCGGAGATTTGATTAGACAGATTCCGCCTGAGGAAATGTTAGACCTGGCTGTCAGGATGAACGAACTAGTGGGTATTCTTTTTGATGAAAGGGTTTAATCCACAGATTACACAGAGTTTCTATCAGGTTGAATTCTCCGAAGCCTGCTCAGGAAAAAATCAATGGATACTGGTGGCTGTAGCCTGA
Source organism: Desulfobacula sp. (assembly GCA_029940245.1). Taxonomy (GTDB): domain Bacteria; phylum Desulfobacterota; class Desulfobacteria; order Desulfobacterales; family Desulfobacteraceae; genus Desulfobacula. The sequence continues at coordinate 2,948 of JAOZRF010000208.1, read as the reverse complement.
TTTCTCATGGTAAGATCCTGATTCTCAGTTTTTATTTCGGAATCAAGCCTTAGAAGTTCTCTCTGTCTTTTAAACACATACCTGATGATTATTTCCCGATCATCTTCAGGCAAATCTATAAATTTGACTGCAGTAGTATATCTGTTTTCTGATTCGGATTCTGCCACGGACATTACTTTTCCAAGAACATTTATCCATGATCCGGATACCATGTCTAAAGGGAGAAAAACTCTTAGCGCAATGATATTGCCGATTAAAAAATGATGGTTTGCTGCAAATTTCATTCCGGAACCACTGATATTTACACATTCACTGTTGACAGATGCATGCCTTTGAGTATCTTTGTCCTCCAGCATGCTCAGAAGCCGGTCTATTTTCAGATTTGTCTGATATATAAGTTTGTAAAGTAACTTTAAATTAACTTCTTCAATTTCAGGAATCTTATCGGGCTCGCCAAAAATATTGTTAAAGATAACTTCAGGTTTGTTTTCGTATCTTTTGTAATATTCAGGTGAAATCTTCCGGTAATCAACTTTCAGTATGTCATCCACCCTTACGTTTCCTCTCGGTTTTTCTTCTTTCATTTTAATTTCCTCAAAGTTTTTTGAACCGATAATATTATAATGTATATCCTTTTTTGAACAGTAAATGTCTGTTCTATCAATTTTAATATAATAGAAGCAAAACCCATGCCAGAAATTTGAGACAATTTTATCCCATGTTGTTTTAAATTTGCAGGTTTTCGCTGAGACACTAATATCCGTTTTAACTAAAAGCGTCATTTTTTTGTCATCCATGTCAAGTTAAATGACAATTGTTTCTGCCGATTGTCTGCCAATAGCGGCTTTGTTTTGATGGCATACATATTGCTCTTATCCTTAAGTTAGTAAAAATTTATTTTAACCGGCAGGCGGTTGTAATCAAAAGGGCGGAGCTATATTTTGTTTAAAAATATTAATAAAAGTATCAAGGAAGAATCATTCCCCAACTCTACCACTCAACTATTTTATGAGGTCTGTTTTGGCAGGATATCCAGCAGGTTGTATGAAATTTTATCGATGTTTTCTGTTTTATTGTCTTCAGATGTAAGGGTTACAATATCGGTATATTTGTTTAAATTTTCAGATTTACGGGATATCGGATTTTTCATCCTGGTCTGTTTGCTGTATTCTTTAAGAATACTTTCTACCCGGTACGTTGATATTGTCATGACACACCTTTTACATTATAAGGCCTTCTGGAAAATTGATTTCAAAAACCTCCATAATTCTATTCGGCAAAAAGATTTAAAACTTGAGAAAATTTTTATGTAAACGATATGAAATCAAATAATAACAACAACTCAACAACTCAACAACTTGACCACTTAACAAGGTCTGCACATGGCAAGTTCATGATCCTTCTTGCTTTTACGGCTTTGTTCGTTTTCCTGCCTTTGGTTTCGGAAAGCTATGGCAGCGGTATTGAAAATAAATATCATGGTTTTTATGTGGTGTCTTCGTATAAAAATTTTGATGATGCCGAAGCGCTTATGGAAAGACTTAGGGCACAAGGCTATGATCCTTTCGGTAAAACAGTGAATATTCCTGATAAAGGGAAGTATCGTCGTGTATATGTAAAGCGCTATGGAAATAAAAAAGAGGCATTATCGGAGGGTAAGAAATTAAGAGAAAAGGGTATGTTTAAAGGTTTTTTCATCTTATTTGTAAAAACCAGACCTGAAGATAACAAAGCTGTCCCGAAAAGGAACTCAGATAAGGAGGATAATAAAAATACTCCCCCACCCCCCGTTTTAACAAAGAAGGAAATCCCTGTTGCTCCAGCTGTTCCGCCTTTAGCAAAGAAGGAAATTCCTGTTGCTCCCGCTGTTCCGCCTTTAGCAAAGAAGGAAATTCCTGTTGCTCCCGCTGTTCTGCCTTTAGCAAAAAAGAAAATTGTTCCACCGAACATAGAAAAAATTATGCCGTCACATAAGGCTCAAATGGATAAGCCTGATCCAGGTTTGAAGATGGGCAAAAAATCATATATAAGCGCCATGAGCGATTTCACTGCCGGAAGATACAAAGACGCTTTGGGCAAATTCAAAAAAATAATTAAAACTGAGAAAAATGAGGCAGTAATGAGGCGTATAGCCGATTGTTATTATTTTTTAGGGGATAAAGGGGATAAGCGGTATCTTTTAGAGGGCATTGACCAGTATAGAAACATAATACGAAACTATTCCGGCTCAAAAAAGGAAAATGCCAAGGCCGTTTTCAGACTTGCCCAGAGCCTATGCCGTTTAAAATTTTATTCCAATGCATTAATGGAATTTAAAAATCTCTGTTCAAGATATCCTGAATCAGTTTACTTTTCCGAATCTTTATACATGATGGGCAAAATGAATTACAAAACAGGAAATTTAAATGGAGCAATTACTGACTTTAAAAAATACATAAAAAGATTTCCAGACGGCAAACATGTCAGAAAGGCATATTTCAGTGTGGGGGATTGCTATTCTCAAATGCATAAATTTAATGATGCTGATGTCTGGTACGGCAATGCGTTGAAAAGGTGGCCTGCTCTGGAAGATATTCCCAAAGACTCTTTTTTGAATCTGGGGTCATATTATTTTCAAACCGGGAAAAATAGAGAGGCTCTGAGAGCTTTTTTTGTTTACATGAATCTGTTTCCCGACGGCAAAGACTGTAAAAACGCTCTTTATACGATCGCCAGATCTTTTGAAAGAATGGGTCAATTACCTCTTGCTCTTAAAGCGTTGAGTCAGGTGGTTGAACGATATCCTGGAAGCAGCGAAGCTCTGAAGAGTGCGTTCATTATGGCGAATATCGGGGTAAAAGATCCAGAAATAAAATTGCCGGGATATATTCTTTCCGGGATCGATTATTACAGGAATCCCATTGAGGCATACGATAAAATAAGGGAGAAACTTTCCGATCTTGATAGAC
>JAOZRF010000207.1:5299-5759 GCA_029940245.1 Desulfobacula sp. | reverse complement strand
AGGGAAGCTAAACTGATGATTTTTTCTCACTATTCATATCTCTTTCATATAAAATATTCGGGTTAATTACAATAAAAATCTATTTGCCAATACATTGAAAAAAAATATTTTCCAGCAATAGCAAAACCAAAGGGCAGGGTTAAATGCCCCAAAGAAAGTGAACTGGTATCTGAGCTTATCGCCTCATGGCTGCTAAGGTTTTGCCATTGGATATGAGCCAAGGTGTTTTAAATAAAGACAAAGACCTTTCATTTTTGCCATGGTTTTTTTCACAACAGGATCATCCATATGCCCCTGGAAATCGATAAAGAAAAAATAGTTCCAGTTTTCATGTTTTGCCGGACGCGATTCCAGTTTTACCATGTTTATTTTGGCCTCGTTCATGGGCTCCAGGGCTTTGTATAAAGCGCCTGGAATATGGGCAGTTGCAAACATTATGGATGTTTTATCATTTCCTGTT
>JAOZRF010000207.1:0-5289 GCA_029940245.1 Desulfobacula sp. | reverse complement strand
CCGGCGTTGTCTTCAATCCTGGATGCAGCAACCCCAAGTCTATACAGGTGTGCCGCTTCTTTACCTGCGATTGCTGCGCACCTGCAGCTTTGTGCGGCTTTTTTAGCGGCATGTGCCGTGCTGCTGCATTCTTTACATTCTACGTCCGGCAGATTTTTTCTAATCCAGTTGCGGCACTGGGCAAAAGCCTGGGGGTGGGAATAGATCACCTTTATTTCATCAATGGTTTTTGCATTGGATAACAGATCATGGGATACAAGTTGATAAATTTCAGCACATATTTTTAAATCCGATTTTAAAAACAAATCAAGCGTATTGTTGACTGGTCCTTCATTGGAGTTTTCCACGGGTACGACACCATAAAGGCTTGTCCCTTTTTTCACCTCGGAAAATATATCATAAATGCTGAGCTGCGGGACAAAACTAAGATTACGGCCAAAATGTTTCATTGCAGCAATATGGGTAAAGGTTGCTTCCGGTCCAAGAAAGCTTATCTTCCCGTGCTGTTGAATTTCCCTGGATTCGGAAATGATCTGTGTAAATATATGATCAAGGGTATCATTGCGTAAATACCCTTGATTGAGGTCTTTAAGCCTTTTTAAAATGTTTGCCTCGCGGGCTTTATCCGTGATGGGCTCTTTATTTTGATGCTTGATGTTTCCAATTTCTTTTCCAAGGACAAGCCTCTGATTAATTAAATCCAGCGTCTTTTCATCAATTTCATCAATGGTTTTTCTCAATTCATTTATCCGGGAATCTGAATTTGCCATTATCAGGCCTACCTTTCCGTTATGGTTTCATCTATTTTATAGCCAAAATGTCTGCCACCTTTCTCAACAGCCACAAGTACCTTATCACCGGGGTTCAGGTTAACAACAGATATTGGCTCTCCTTCAGAAGAGGTCAGCCGGATTGTTTCCGCATTTTGAAGGATGGTTGTCACTTCTTTATCGTTTACAATTGCCCGGACAAGCATCAGGGGGCGTTTTTCAATTTTCAGCCGTCCCACAATCCCCGTGACGGTATTGCCTTTGAAATCAACGATCAGCACCTCATCCCCGGCAGACAGCTCGGAAAGGTATCTTGTTGTTCCGCCAGGGACTTTTGTATACGCATGAACCGGTCCTGCATTGACGCGAAATGGCCGCGGGGCAACATAGGGATTGGAAACCGTTTCCGCGTGGACGAGAAACATGACGTGGCTCGTGTTTCCCACCAGCATGCCCTGACCCTTCACCATTGATGTGCAGGTATCCACACACACCCTGTCTCCCATGCCAAGGGGGGTAATCTCCTGAATTTGTGCCGTTTCAAGCAGGATGTTGTCTTGTTTTGATCTGACAAGGGAAAGAATCTGTTTTAATTTCACCATATCCGTTGCGTGAAAAAGGATATGTTGCACCCCTTTTTCAAGGATGCCAAAAGCAGTTTCAGCGGTTTTGATCTCATCAACCTGGACAATCACATCAGCCCCTTTTGCAATTAAGTTTTCTATCGGAATTACTGTCCAGTCCCGGCAGTGAAGAATTACTTTTTTACTTTGGCTAAGTTTTACAATCTCATTTTCATCATCACTGCTTTTAATGGTGTAAAAGATGACATCTTTACCCAGTTTTAAATCACCATCTTCAGATATTGTATCTATCCTGCCAAGCTTTTTAACTTTTTCGGAATATCCCTTTGGGACCATTATTCCATCAGCACCACCCTCAAGGGCAGTGGTTACCATATCTTTATCCCAGGGATCAATGTTAACCCATATTTTTCTCATTTTATCCCCTATCTCATCATTTTCTCATTTTTCGCTTCGTGTGGGTGCAGATCGGTCATATTGTTCTTTAATATGTTCAGCCCGTCTTCTACACTTCCCCCTTTATTTACAATATATGAAATAGCCTGAACCATGAGCCTTGGATTTTTATACTGAAAAACATTCCGGCCTATTGATACTCCTGAGCCACCTGCGTCAATGCTTCCTTTAACCATCTTAATGATTTGTTTTTCCGAATCCATTCGGGGGCCACCTGCAATTACCACTGGAATATTACATCCTGAAACAACTTCATGAAATGAGTCCGGTGATCCTGTATATGAAACCTTCACGATATCCGCTCCCATCTCTTTACCAAGACGTGCCGCGTGTTTTATCGCATTCACATCATACTCGTCCTTTATCTTTTCTCCCCTTGGATAAATCATTGCAAGAAGCGGCATTCCCCATGTTCGCGCATCATAGCTGACCTTTCCAAAGTCATTGAGCATCTCTTTCTCACCGCCGTTCCCGAGGTTCACATGTATGGATACGGCATCTGCACCCAGTTTAACTGCTTCTTCAACAGTGCAGACAAGTGTTTTTTCATTCGGGTAAACGGACAGACAGGTGGATGCAGACAGGTGAAGAATCAGTCCGATATCCGGGCCTTCCTGGCGATGCCCGTCCTGAACCAGCCCCTTGTGCATCACGACGGCATTTGCACCGCCCTGGGCTACATTTTGAATCGCCTGTTTCATATTCTTTAAACCATCAATAGGGCCCACGGATATGCCGTGGTCCATGGGAACAATTACCGTTCTGCCAACTTTCCTGTTAATGATTCGTTCCATACGAATCTTTTTGCCTAAGATTGTCATGATTTATTTCCTCCATTTAAAATAAAAAAGGCCGTGAAGTTTTCCTCCACGGCCTTATAAAATAAAAAAGCCGCGGGCTTCAATTCTGCCTGCGGCTTTTTGCGTTTAGTTATTTTTGGTTATGGTTTCTTGCGCACCCCAGGCAGTATGGTATAAAAATAAAAATACCTGAAATTGAAAAATAATCTGTCTGAAAATGTGTTTGCCATTTAAAAATATTTCTTTAAATTAATAATTCCTTTAAAATAATAGTAATGAATTATGGTTGTCAAGAGATTTTTTGAGGTTTTTAATAATCAAAGCAAGCTATCAGTTGACTAAATAGGCTTGCATGTCGTATATTCTTTATTCTTTTTCAATATTAAAATCAGAGGACAAGCCTAATGCTGACAAGAGATTCAATTACTATAAGGCTCTGGAAGCAATCAGCGATATGGTTCTGAGTGAAGCCGCAGGGCATGGTAACTTTATTTTATAGGAGATACAAAATATGGAAAAACTAAATGCTGCACAACCGTTGTTTCCCCATTTGCCGGAACGACTTTCCGGCCTGGAGGATCTGGCGGAAAATCTTTGGTGGAGCTGGAACCCTGGCGCACGAATGCTATTTAAGACACTTGATCGGCAGGCCTGGAAAGAAAGCGGTCACAACCCGGACAAAATGCTCAGAGAATTTCCCGGCTTGCTTCTGGAAAAGGCCGGCGCTGATCCTGACTATATTCGCAGGTATGATGATGTGATGAAACTATTCCATAACTATATGCAGCAAAAAGAGTGCAGCCTGCTGAAACCTGGTTTGCCGGATAAAAAACATGCCGTGGCCTATTTTTCCGCTGAGTTCGGCCTCCATCGTTCCTTACCCTTTTATGCGGGGGGATTGGGTTTTCTGGCAGGAGATTTTATAAAAGAATGCAGCGACTTGTGCGTTCCGCTGGTTGCTGTGGGATTCATGTATCCGGAGGGTTATTTCAGGCAACAGATCCGGGATGACGGATGGCAGGAGAATCTCGTCGAGTCCATCAACCGGGAGGCTGCTCCTATTTCAAAAGTGATGGGCAAGGATGGAAATCAGCTTGTCATCAAGGTACCGCTGACGGACCCAGCCATCCATGTTGCCGTGTGGAAGGTCGCTGTGGGTCGTGTTTCTCTCTATCTGATGGATACGGATGTTGAAATTAACGATCCCTGGAACAGGGGTATTTCGGCCAGACTCTATACTGGTGATCTTGAGCAGCGCCTGCGTCAGGAAATTACATTAGGACTTGGTGGTGCCCAAATGCTTAAAACCTTGGGGATAGATCATTACCTTTTACACCTGAACGAGGGCCATGCTGCATTTGCTCTTTTGGAACGTATCAGGTCAATGGTATCAGAAGGTAAAGATTTTTCAACAGCTTTAAAACAAAATATCAATACCACTATATTCACGACACACACCCCCGTTCCAGCAGGTCACGATGTTTTTCCCTTTCAACTGATTGAAAAATATTTTCATTATTACTGGCCGGATCTGGGTCTTGACCGCAATGCATTTTTCCAATTGGGATTGCATCCGGAAAAACCAGATGCAGGGTTCAATATGACAGCCTTTGCAATGAGGTTATCAGGCTGTCGGAATGCCGTGAGCAAACGGCATGCAAAGGTCTCTCAAAAGATGTGGCAAAGCCTGTGGCCGGAAGTTCTGGAAGATAAAGTCCCCATTGATTACGTCACTAACGGCGTTCATGTACCCACCTGGATTGAACCGAAAATAAAGCTTCTGCTGGACAAATATCTCGGGGATCACTGGCTGGACAACCATGATGATCCGGCCATCTGGCAGCGGATGGACACAGTTCCGGACGTTGAGTTGTGGCAGACACACTATTGGCTCAAGGTGAAATTGATCGATGCGATCCGGGAACGTGCCCGTCAGCGATGGACCAATGGGAATGCCAGTGCCTCCATCATTCTTACCGGGGGAGCTTTTCTTGATCCATCGGTTCTTACCATTGGTTTTGCCCGCAGGTTTGCCACTTACAAAAGAGCCTTGCTGATTTTTCAGGATCTGGAACGTCTTAAAAAATTTTTTAAGGACCGCTGGCGCCCCATACAGATTATTTTTGCCGGCAAAGCCCACCCGGCAGATGATCCAGGCAAACGACTTCTACAGAATCTGATCAACCTGTCCCGTGATCCTCAGCTTGGGGGAAGGATTGCCTTTGTGGAGGATTATGGAGAGCAATTGGCCCAGTATCTGGTGCATGGGGTGGATGTATGGCTGAACAATCCGCTGCCGCCGTTTGAAGCCTGTGGGACAAGTGGTATGAAGGCAGCCTTGAACGGCGTGCCACAGTTGAGCATAATTGATGGATGGTGGGGGGAAGGGTTTAATGGTAAAAACGGATGGGCCATAGAGCACGATGAAACATCAGCCGACCCTGATGGCAGCGATGCCGATAAAATATACAAAGCCCTTGAGCAGGAAATCATACCGCGTTATTATAACGTGTCTGATAACGGTGTCCCCCATGAATGGGTTCGGCTGATGAAGGAAACCATTAAAAGCAATGCAGCCGGATTTTCTGCTCGCAGGATGGTCAAAGACTATATTGAAAAATTTTGTAAATATTCGGGTTAGTAAAGTTTTTATTAAATATTTTAAAAAAGTTCGGGACA
>JAOZRF010000206.1 GCA_029940245.1 Desulfobacula sp. | reverse complement strand
AACACAATAAAACAAGCCTGACCCCGTCTGCAAGGACTTAAGACCGAAAGTTGAGCTAATTGTATATATGAATTTTAGGAGAAAAGAAACATGCAAATAATAAGGTTTGAAAGTGATGACAATAAAATCTATATGGGTTGTGATTTTGATAATGACTTTGCATCTGTTCTTGAAGGAGATATTTTTACAGATTTTTCCAATACGGGAAAGAGAAAAAAGGTTAAAAAATTTTTAACGCCTGTTTCACCCAAAGTTATTTTTTGCATTGGTTTAAATTATAAACTGCATGCCAAAGAGGCTGGATTTGAGTTGCCAAAATATCCAGTGGTGTTTATGAAGAATCTGGGTGCGGCAACAGGTCACCTGGATGAAGTCAGAATTCCCTTCTCCTGTGCAAAGATCCCGGAGGTGGATTATGAGGTTGAACTTGCTGTGGTCATAAAAAAGCATGCCAGGAATGTCTCTCCGGAAAATGCCCTTGATTATGTCCTGGGCTATACCTGTGCCAATGATGTTTCCGCCAGAAGATGGCAGATGCATGCCGGCGGCAGTCAATGGATAAAAGGGAAAAGTTTTGATACCTTCTGTCCCCTTGGCCCCTGGATTGTGACACTGGACGAGATTTCCGACCCTGATAATCTTGATATTGAATTTGTCCTGAACGGCGAGACCATGCAGAAAAGCAACACAAACGATATGATTTTTTCCGTGGCCCGGATTATTTCATTCCTTTCCGAGTCTGCCACCCTTTTGCCCGGAACCATCATATTAACGGGAACACCAAGCGGGGTGGGATATACCAGACAACCGCCCGTGTATCTTACACCGGGGGATGTGATGGAATCAAAAATTGAGAAAATCGGTGTGCTGAAAAATAGTGTAAGGCTTGAACAGGAATAATAAAAATGCCTGAACAAGGTTTTTGTTCAGGCATGGTTTAGATTTTGATCGTTAATTATTCCAACAATTTCCCTGTCTCTGGAAACCTCTTTGGCCGCCTCTTTCTGACCATCCTCCTCTACCATGGCCAAACCCTCTGCCCATGCCAAGTTCAGGTGCGATCTTTTTTGCAGCCAACAGAAAGTCAATGCGTTTGTTCATTGCCTGTTTTTGCAGGTCTGTGATTTCCTGGGATAATTTGTCAAGTCTGGCCCTGTCAGGTTCAGATGTTTCCATGAGCATTCTCATTTCCTGCCGGTTTGCAAATTTTGCAGATCTCAGCTCATAGGTCTCATCAATGAATTTCTGGCGGAGTTCACTCAGTGCTTCTCTCTGGTCCTTGGACAAGTCATTCAAGGCGCTTTGTCCTTCATATCGCTGACAGTCCTGATTATAACCATAACCCATTCCCTGGCCCCATTGTCCCCATGCGAATGCACTCCCTGATACAAGGGCTACCACAAGTAGCGAACCGATGATAATGATTGATTTTTTCATAATAACCTCCAGTTAAAATTTAGTTTGTTAATAGAACTTTGTTTCGTTCTGTTGAAACAAGATATAGCAAAGGGTGTGCCAGGAAAAAAACTATTTTATAACTTATTAATTTTTCAATATATTTTTCAAATTATATAAATTCAAACATTGCTATTGAATCTGCGATAGTGTATATTTTTTACCCGGTACCCGGTATCCAGGTGGTTATAAAATACCCACAACCAGGATGGCGTGAAATCAATCACCACGTAAACAAAGGCTTTTATTTTTTGGTATTGTTTTTGCTTATAATTAAGTGAATTGTGAATGGTGAATAATGAAAAAATATAAGTTTCCATGGATATCTCCTTTATTCCTCATTGGTGTTTTATTGATCATGTTACCGATTTTTACATTTATGACCCTTGACAGGCTTGAAAAACAAAAGGAATTTTTTACCCAGAGATTATCGGAAAAGGGTGTATCCTTGATCAGAACGTTTGAGGCTGGAACCCGAACCGGAATGCTCACCATGGGATGGGGTGCAAATAGAATCCAGGCCATGCTTTTGGAAACCGCGTTGCAGCCTGAAGTGATCTATATGATGATTACATCAAAGGATGGCCGGATACTGGCACACTCGGATGAATCCATGGTGGGACAGATTTTTGATGACATGCCCGGGACGGTAAAGATAAATGAAGATACGGCCATGGTTTATCACAGGGTAAAACTGCAAAAAGATCAGACCCAGGTTTTTGAAGTGTTCAAGCGGTTTGTACCGATCAGATCCAGGGCCGGACGAGGGTATATGGGGATGGATGGAATGCAGATGCACCGGGATCACGATTCACGGGGCATGCAGAATTTTGAAAAAAGAACCAGGGACTGGTGCCGGCCCTATATGGAAAACCAGTTGGATAAGCTGCCTGAAATGGCGGAACATTATATTTTTGCCGGGCTTTCCATGGAAAGGGCAAGAATAGCCCGGGACAGTTTAGTAAAAGAGACGGTATGGCGGGCCATCCTTTTTTTTATATTGGGATGTGTGGGTATGCTGGCCTTGTTTGTTTTCCAAGCCTACAGATCTGCAAAAGCATCTCTTACAAGTGTTAAGGCATTTTCCGATAATGTGATCCAGAATATGCCGTCAGGACTGGTTACGATTAGTCCTGACCATGAGATTACATCTGTGAATAATGCTGCAAAAAATATTCTGGGAGGGGATCTGGCTCGACCTTCCCCGGAAATGATTGATTTGATAAAAGAAATGGAAATATCTCAAGAGGGTCTCAACCGGGAGATCAATTTTATTATTGCGCAAGGCCGAAAGCTTGATCTGGACATAACTGCATCTCCTATTAAAGACAGTGAAAATCAAATATCGGGATTTTTATTTCTTTTCAGAGATTTAACCCAGATAAGGGAGCTTAAACAACAGGTGGAGACAAATAAGAGGCTTGCAGCCATTGGAAAACTTGCGGCAGGCGTTGCCCATGAGATCAGAAATCCCTTAAGTTCCATTAAAGGGTTTGCAACCTATTTTGGTAAACGATATGAGGACAAAGCCTCAGATAAGGAGATTGCACAGATTATGGTCAAGGAAGTGGAACGTATCAATCGATCCGTTACCCAGTTGCTTGAATTTGCAAAACCCATGGTCGTTGAAAAAAAACAAGTGGATATACAAGAGATGATCACCCATTCTTTAAAACTGGTTGATCATGATTTAAAGCAAAAAAATATTGAAACAAGGGTCAATATTGATACAAAAAAAACCATAATTCATACAGACGGCGACAGGATGAACCAGGTGCTTTTAAATTTATATATCAATGCCATAGAGGCACTGGATGCCAAAGGGATACTTGAGATACAGGTAAAGGATACACAAAAGGATGAGTTCATTGAAATAAGGGTTAAGGATAATGGCAAGGGCATAGATGAGGCATCCCTGGACCTGATTTTTGATCCCTATTTTACCACCCGGCCCACGGGAACAGGGCTCGGTCTTTCAATCGTTCACAGGATCATTGAAAATCTTGGGGCACGCATTTGTGTGGAAAGTCAAAAAGATACAGGGACTTGTTTTATTATTAAAATGCCTGTTGCATAAAAGGATAAAAATGAAAAAAATACTGGTTGTTGATGATGATGCAGCCCATGCCAGAATGCTTGAGACAGTGATGGCGGACTGGGGATTTTTGATTCATCTGGCAGATGATGGGACAATGGCCGTTGATATGGTAAAAAATCTTTCTTTTGATATTGTTCTGATGGATATGAAAATGGTGAAAATGTCCGGGATGGAAGCTTTGCAATTGATTAGAGCTTATAATCCTTCTTTGCCAGTGATCATCATGACAGCCTATTCATCAGTACAGACTGCTGTGGAAGCCCTGCAGATCGGGGCCTATGATTATCTGACCAAACCCCTGGATTTTGATAAGCTCAAACTGACAATTGAACATATATTTGAAAGTATTTCTTTAAAAACGGAAAACAGACATTTAAAGATCCGCCTTAAGGAGAAAGATTTTTCCCACGATATTATCGGAAAAAGTCCTGCTGTGCTTTCCCTTCTGGATACCATTCACATGGTGGCACCCACGGATGCTAATGTTCTTGTCGTGGGCGAATCAGGAACGGGCAAGGAACTTGTGGCATCAGCCATTCATTTTAATTCTTCACGAAAAGATCAGGCATATATAAGGATTAATTGTGCCGCGATTACTGAAACCCTGCTTGAGTCTGAACTTTTCGGTCATGAAAAAGGATCATTCACAGGGGCTGATAAAAAAAGAAAAGGGCGGTTTTTACTGGCAGACAAGGGCAGTATCCTTTTGGATGAAATTGCTGAAATGAGCTTTTCCATGCAGGCAAAGCTGTTAAGGGTAATTCAGGAAAAAGAAATCACCCCCGTGGGAAGTGATGAAAATATTCGAACAGATGTGAGGATTATTGCTGCAACCAACAAGAATTTAAAACAATTGTCAGAACAGGGTGTTTTTCGCCAGGATTTATACTATCGGCTTAATGTTGTGAGTATAGAGATTCCCCCCTTAAGGGATAGAAAAGAAGATATCCCAACCCTGGCAAATCATTTTCTTCAAATTTTTTCAAAAAAAAACAAACGGGACATAAAAGGCTTTTCTTCAGATGCCATGGATGCCATGATCCGGTATGAATGGGAAGGCAATGTCAGGGAATTGATGAACAGCGTGGAAAGGGGCGTGGTGCTTGCCAGGTCTGACTATATCTGCAAAGAAGACCTTTCGTTTATTAAGGTAAAGGCTTCTGACGAAATTGAAGCTGAAAGCGATTTTGGGAATATCAGACTTTCGGCTATAGAAGAAAAAGCCATTCTTTCAACCCTTGAATCAGCCGAAGGCAACAAGAGTGAAGCTGCCAGAAGACTTGGCATTACACGGAAAACCCTGTTAAAGAAGTTAAAACAATATGGGAAAATGTAAATAAGACTACTTGGCGCACCTGTTCTTTTTTTTGTGGGGAAAGAGTCGTAATGAGTGAACTCACTTTCCCTTTTGCGACTGTCTTGATATGATCAAAATTGATGGTGCAATCTCTTGGCATACCATCAATTTTCGACAAAAACACTTCGCTTGCTATATCTCTGACGGAACATTACTTTTTATCCAGCACTTCACGTATCTTTCGGGCAAGGTCATTCATTACAATCGGCTTAAATAGAAATCCTTTAATTCCCAGCGATATTGCTTTTTCTTCAGACATGATTTCGCTGAACCCTGTGCAAAGCAATACGGGAATACCAGGACGTATTTTAGTCAGTTCAACTGATAGTTTATCCCCAGACATATTGGGCATGGCCATATCAGTAATAACCATGTCAAATTTGTCTGGATTTTTCCGAAACGCTTCAAGCGCTTCAAGGCTGCTGGTACGTGAAGTGACCTGATACCCCAAACGCTCCAGCATCAGTCTTTCCATTTGAAGGATCGCTTCTTCATCATCCACAAGAAGGATCTGTTCAGCGCCGCCCTGGAGTTCTGCTTTTGAAGTGGTTGCCTGTTCTTGGGAAAGACTCTTTTCCACGGGCAGATACACATGAAATTGTGTCCCTTTTCCAGGTTCGCTATATACATGGATAGCGCCCCCCATAGCAGTGACAATACCATGCACCACGGAAAGCCCCATTCCAGTTCCCTTGCCGATTGTTTTGGTGGTGAAAAACGGGTCAAAGATTTTATCTGTTACTGTTTTATCCATGCCCTTCCCTGTATCAGCCACTGTCAGACAGGCATAAGATCCGGGTTTCATAACGGGGTTAATTAGATCAAGTGTTCCAAATTCCATTTCTTTCAGGCT
>JAOZRF010000205.1 GCA_029940245.1 Desulfobacula sp. | reverse complement strand
TCATTTTTATCTATATCAGCAGGCTTAGAATTTCCAGCATTCATAAAAAACATGGGATACAATATTGCCCTGGCTTTGATATTTAAAATACTTTTTTGAAATATCGCTGCCAGACGGATTTCACCGTGTGCTTGAATATCTATTTGTCGGCCTTTCATATTACACTTTTCTATCTTGATGATATTCTGTCTATGCATGGAAAATTTTACTTTTCCCGTTAAAAAAGAATATTTTTCAAGAGCAAATAGAGCCTCTGGAAATTGCAACGAAAAATCAGTAAAATTTACTTCGCCATAATTTTTAAGGATCTGTCCCTGCTTATTCAACCCCGTTGTTACCTTTCCATTAAGTATCCCTGAAAATTGATACCCTGGCAGATCCTTACCCATCTGAAAATTTTTAAAATTCAGATTTTTAAGTTCTGTTTCAATTCCTGCCTCCCATGTTTTGTCCTTTGAGACGCGTATGATACCTGACATGATGCCATCAAAAACGCCCGTCTTAAATGAGCCTGTCAAAGTATCGCTGAAAACGCTAGTCAAATCGAAAAAAGACTTGAAGTTGTCAAACCTTGCTATTGGTGCACCAGCATAGCTTACCAGAATAGAGTCTGCTTTTATACCGGGAGGAAAGGAAGGATAAATATGATCTATCTGTAATTTTACTTGAGAATTTATTTGTGAAAAATTTTGTTCAATATATTTTGATACAGTTTTGCTTGGAAAATGGGCAACCAAAGAATAAATGATGCAGACTGCAATAAATATGAAATAACCAAAAAATTTAAGTTTCATTAAATAGTCTTCTCTTTTCAGCTTTTTATTGTCTCAGCATGGAGTACTGCACTGATTGATCTCTTCTTCTTCCCATCCATGGTAATAGCAAGCCTTTTTACAAAAACAACATTTTTTGACGTCTCCACAAGATACAGGTATGACATAAGCTGAGACAATGTTATCTCTTTTAACTTCATTTCAACTATGGACAATTCAGTCTTTGATATCTTATCCAAAGAGGATGACGGCTTCATATAATCAATTTTTCCATTAACTCCGGCTTGAACCGCAAGCTTTTCAAGAAAAGCAAACAAAGTAAATTTCTTTTCTCTTTGAGAATAGATTTTTTTTAAATTTTCACTTTTATTTAATACTTTCTCATATTCTGATTTTAAGAGCATAACTTTTTCAAGGGCCTGTGTTTTTGATGCCACCTGCCTTTCAAAAAGCCTCTTTTTTTCTAAAAACGGTGATATCCCAAACTGATACACTATAATGGCAATTATTAAAACACAGGCAAAAAGAACAGAATACTTTTCCCGCCTGTTCATTCTTAAAGACAACTTATTCTTTTCTCCTCAAATTCAAATTCAGAGCAAAATCTTAAGATTAAAAATCACCCGTTTGTCAATCTTATCCATTGAAGCTGAATTTATATCAACTTGCTTAAAAAGTTCAATATTTTTAAAATAATTTTTCATTTTATCAATTGTTATAAATTGATCTGCGCTTCCCGATATAAGCAAATTATTCTCTGTCCTGACAAATCTTGAAAAGATAATATCAAGGGAAGAAGGCAATGATTTGCTGATTTCATTCAGCAAATCAATACAAAGTGGATATTCATCAAAAAAATTGCTGTTTTTCTTCTCCTGTAAACCATCCACTTTAACCTGCATTTGATGCACTGGATCAACAATTGTCTTTACGTCAGGAAAACACGACTTAAATACTTGAGTTATCCTGGTGTCAAGTTGTTCAACACTCTTTTCCATTCTGTTAATCTGTATGATCGGGTTTATTGCCCATGCCAGAAAAAGAAAAAAAGACAACACAGCCAGGGCAATTACACTGGATCTGTTTTCATGGTAAAATAATGTAAAATCTGAAACCTGCCTTGTGAAATTATAAGTTTCAACACCCTTTATCTCATTGACTCCCATGGCAATAGCATTCTGTATCGAGTCATATTGATGATCATCAAGCTGCCCTGATAGAGGTGTTATTTTTTCAGCCTTGAAAATATTAAAATCGCGGACCTTCACATTCATTTCTTTTTCAATATCACCACACAACTCCTGCATGAAAGAAGCAGTACCAGATACAATAATTTCATCAAGTTCCAGAGGATTGCTGAAAATTTCATTAAAGGACAAGAGGGTATGCATCAGATTTGTCTTTACTGACTGGATCGGATCATCAGAATTTAATAAAAATATTCTGCTAAAGGCGATTTCACCAAATCTCACTGCATAAACAGATGCCAGAAGAGGCTCCACGTGTATAAAAAACAAAAACCCGGACTGGTCTGCTGCCTCGGCACAAACAAGAGCTGCAGAATAACCGCTCCCCGGAGTCAGTACATCCAGATGAATATTGCAGTCATCAAAAAGATTCTTGAATTTTTTCAGCACATCCTTTTGTATACCGGCAACCCCGGCCATATTTGTTTTAGAAGAATTTTTTGAATTTTTACGTGTGACCTTCAGGTTATCAAGCAGACAAAGATCAAACTCGACATCTTCAACCGAGTATGGCAAATAACTCTCCAGCTCAAAGGGAAGAATCAGACTATTTTTTTTTTTATTTTTAAATGGCAGTTCTATCGTTCTAAAAAAAAAATAATCGGAAGGGATGCTCACAATACATCTGCCATACACATCGCCCATGTTCACAAGAATCGCTGTCAGTGTATCCTGGACAGCCTGAAGAGGGTTGTCCCCTTCAGTTTCCTGGACAATCTTACTGCATGCAGTTTCAACAATTCGAATACCCTTAAGACTATGAGTTAACAAAACCGATGAAATCTGATCCTTCTGAATATCAATTGCTAAAATTCTATTGCTCATGCTCTCTTCCACGATAAGTCGAATAAATACTAAGTCAGTTCTATATCCTATAGCTTGTTTTTATGCAACATTATATCTAATATTCTCTTAATATCAGTGCCTGAACAAAAAAGACACCTGCCTGGCAGAATAGACTTTTCAGCGTCTATTCCGAAAAAATCTTGACTATTTTAGAATTCATGCCAAAATAAATTTATTAAAATCAAAAGTTGAGTAAGTCATAATTCAACTTTCGGAGTTGCCAGATTTGACTGGGGTCAGGCTTGCATTATTGCATTTTTGATATAGATTTATTGATAAAAACACAATAAAACAAGCCTGACCCCGAATGTAAGGACTTAAGGCAGAAAGTTGAGTCATAAATGATGGAAGGGATAAAACAAATATGCTAAAAAAAATAGGTACCAATAACAGAGGTTTTTCTTTGATTGAATTGATGGTCGTAATTGTTATCCTTGGTATTCTTGCCGGGATGATCATGCCCAAATTGATGGGAAGAACTGATGATGCAAAGCTGGTAAAAGCAGCCGTTGATATCGCAACCCTTGATACTGCTTTAAAGCTTTATAAACTGGATAATGGAGAATATCCGACAACAGAACAGGGATTAAAAGCCCTTATCGAACCTCCAGACAAAGAAGGGAGTATTGGAAGCTGGAAAAAGGGAGGATACCTTGAAAAAAAAAGAATACCCAAAGATCCATGGCAAAGAGAATTTATATATCTGAGTCCCGGCATTCACGGGGAATATGATATTATCTCTTATGGTGCTGATGGTATGCCCGGTGGAGAAGGCAAAAACAAGGATGTTAAAAGTTGGGAAATTGATTAAAACATCGCCCGATTCCGGTTTTACCCTCATGGAACTGATTGTGGTTCTGTTTATTATCAGTATCATGCTTGTTCTTACCATTCCTGAATTCAGTCAGAGAATCCTTCGGGATGATACTGAAACAACCTTAAACTGGATTGTTTTTAATGTCAGCAAACTGAAAAAGGAAGCCGGGTATCAGGGAAAAGACTTTTTTATGTGTATAAGCCCGGACACAAACACCATCAGCATAAGAGTCAATTCACCAGATCCGGAATCTTCAGAAGGCAAAGTTATTGCTGATTTTTTGCTGCCCGAAGATGTCACTCTTGACGGGGTGGAGTTCAATATGTCCGGGCAGAAAACCGACAATGCTTCCTGTATTCAATTTTATAAAAAAAAATACTCGGATCATGCAATTATTCATATCTCAAACAATCATGGAAAAACTTTTTCCTGTTTAATCCAACCCTTTCTTCACAAAGTAAAGATTTATGAAAAATATATTCAATTTGAATAAATCAGATCAAAAAGGGTTTACCCTTATAGAAATCATGGTGGCTGTTGCCATTATTGCCATTGCATTTACAAGTGTACTAAAACTTCATACCCAGACCGTGGCCATGAATATTGCATCAAATTTCTATGCAAAAGCACCGCTTCTTGCCCAGAAAATCATCTCAGAATGGGAAACCGGCATGGCAACAAATGGTTCAATCCCGCCCTTAAGTGAAACCCTTGAGGAATTCCCGGGCTTCACCTTTGAAACAAACCATGAGACGCTTGCTTTTGACTCCCTCTATTCTGAAAAGCCGGATGACAATGACAGTCTGCTTGTTGAAATTGTCTGTACGATCCTTTACAACCATGGTGAATATCATTACACCACTAAAGCGTTAAAATTTATTTCCCAGTGACAAGCCCTGACAGACATAACGGTTTCACCCTGGTTGAAGTCCTTGTGGCCGTCACTATCTTTGCCATAGCGATTTCAACTTTGTTTGCCTCATTTAATATTGTTATATCAAACATTAATCCCATTAATGCCGGTCTGGACAACTATGAAATGGCTCAAAATACCATGGACAGGATACAAAAGGATCTCACATCTCTTTGCCTGACCCATGATCCCATATACACACAGCCCGGCCTGGAAGGATTTGATGATCCGGACCGGTTCAGGTTTGTATCGAAAACAATTTCCCTTGACGGGAACTCTTTTTCCCAACTCAGATTTGCATCATTTGACCATCTTGATTTTAACAGGGATCAAAAAAGCCGGATCGGAATTATCAAATATTATGTGGAATCTTCTGAAAATGGGACCATTGTTCTGAAACGCTCTGATATTGAATCTGTCTTTTATAATGAGGCCAAAGAATATAACACCAAAAACGATCCCCTGTTATGTGAACGAGTAAAAACATTTGAGTTGATGTTTATCGATCAGGATGGAAACATCCATGAGGACTGGGATTCCGATTCCTCAAATTTTGGTTTCAGCACGCCTTATTCAATAAGGATTACACTTGAGATCGGGGATCAGGAAAAATCAGATATTTTTGCAACCACCATTGTATTGCCCACACACAGGGAGAAAAATGAATCGTAAAACCATTCCGGACATATTTGGAAATGAAAGCGGTGTGGCGCTATTAATAACACTTTCCATTATTGCGATTCTTCTTAGTGTTTCCCTGGAACTGAATCGCCGGGTAAAAATCGGCATCATTACAGCAGAAACAGGCAAAATAGACTATCAGCTGATGGAAATGGCCGAATCCGGTATAAACATTGCCAAGGCCCTTTTGGTAAAAGATGCGAACGAAAATAATATTGATTCCGTCCAGGAGGAATGGTCAGATCCCGAAGTTTTAGACAATATCATAAAATCAATTGAATTTGGTGAGGGTGATATTAAATTAAAAATTTTTGATGAAATGAGTAAAATTCAGGTAAATGCTTTGATCAATGCGTATCCCGGCCATGAAGTCAATGTGGCTCAGAAGCAGATTTGGGAAAACCTGTTGTCTTTTTTTATCAGCAGTGACAAGTCTCAAGATCAAAGAGACCCGCAGGAAATAATAAATAGTCTTATTGACTGGCTCGATGACCTGGATGGAGAAGCAATCACA
>JAOZRF010000204.1 GCA_029940245.1 Desulfobacula sp. | reverse complement strand
GGTCAGCTTTAACGCCTGTCCCGTTTTTTAATATTATAGACAAATACCCAGGCTCATCTGCCGGGGTATTTTAAAAATATCCCGGCAGATGATGTCTTTTCCTATAAATTTTTGGATTTAGGACGATAATATGATAGGCAGTTCCCAGGATTGGTTTTTCAGATTCAAAAAAAAAATCAATGGTCTCGTGAAGGTTGCTCTGTTCCTTGGAATGGGCTGGGTCATTGTGATGATGTTGCTCACCACCCTTGATGTGGTCGGGCGGTATTTTTTTTCAAAACCCATACCAGGGGCCATTGAAATGAGTGAATTCATGCTGGCCATTTTTGGAGTTCTTGGGATGGCCTATACCCATCAGTCTGGAGCCAATGTCAAAGTGACCATGTTAACCAATGCCCTTCCACCAAGGCTCGCAAGGGTTATAGAAACAATCACAATACTCCTCAGTTTCCAGATTATCGCCATGCTTGTATGGTATGGCATCGTCTCGGGTATTGAAGAACTCCATGCTGGAACCACCACAGATACCTTAGGGATACCACTCTATCCCCTTTATTTTCTTCTGAGTGGTGGTGCAGTACTTTTGTGCCTGGAACTACTCATAACACTCATTGAATCTGTTCGAGGATTCTTTGAGACAAAGGCTGCGGAAAGCTAATATGCATTTGTGTTAAACTTCAAAGGACATTTATATGGACCCTCAGACCATTGGGATTGTTGGAATCGCAGGATTGTTTTTACTTTTGATCATTGGTATGCCCATTGGGTTTTCCCTTGCCTTTGTGGGCTTTTGGGGCATCAGTTCCCTCACTGATATATCCGTGGCCCTGCCCACATTGGTAAGATCTTTTTATGGAACATTTACAACCTATTCTTTTACTGTAATTCCTTTGTTTGTGATCATGGGAGAACTGGCTTCCGTCTCAGGATTGAGCCAGGGGATTTACAGTGTTGCGGATAAATGGCTTCGAAGGCTTCCCGGCGGTCTTGCCATTGCAACAATTGGTGCCTGTGCAGGCTTTGCAGCCATCTGCGGATCTTCTGTGGCAACGGCAGCCACGTTGGGCAGGGTGGCCCTGCCTGAAATGAAAAAATATAATTATGATACCCGTCTGGCTACGGGAAGCGTTGCAGCAGGCGGTACCCTGGGATTTTTAATCCCCCCCAGCATCGGTTTTGTGGTATACGGGATACTCACGGAACAGTCCATTGGAAAATTATTAATATCCGGTTTTTTACCCGGATTTTTACTTGCCCTGGCCTATGTTCTTATTATTATTGTCTGGGTTATGATAAAACCCCAGGCTGCACCATCAAATCCTGCAAAGGTTCCTTTTCTGGAAAAGGTTATATCCCTCAAAAGTATCTGGGAGCTTATCGTTGTTTTTTTACTTGTCATGGGCGGGATATACCTGGGATTTTTTACCCCCACGGAAGCAGGTGCTGTAGGCGCTTTTTTTCTGTTTGTTGTTACCATAATAAGGAAAAAAATGACCTGGCCCTCTCTGAAGGAGGCCATGACATCCACCACAAAGATTTCCGTCATGATTTTTATTATCCTGGCCGGTGCCTATGTCTTTACCTATTTCATGGCATTGACCATGATTCCCATGAACCTGTCTTTATACCTTTCCGAGCTTGAGTTATCCCGGTATGCCATATTGACCTTCATACTTATCGGCTATCTTTTCCTTGGATGTTTCCTTGATGCAACATCCATGATGGTATTAACTTTGCCGGTGATATTCCCGACGATTTTAAAACTTGGATTTAATCCAATATGGTTTGGTGTTATTTCTGTCTTGATGATGGAGGCAGGGCTTATTACGCCACCTCTGGGATTAAATATATTTGTTATTTCCGGTGTAGCAGAAGTTCCTATGGGAACTGTTTTCAAGGGAGCAATTTTTTTCCTTTTTGCCATATTTGCAGTGGTAGCCCTTGTGACTGTTTTCCCCCAGATTGCACTGTTTTTGCCTGGAGTAATGCGATAGGAGAACGTGGTAGTTTCCATTTTACAACCTGATATTTTATAACTATTACTATTATTTTGGACATAAAGGAGTGAAATAAAATGAGTGAAATAAAACCGCAAATCAGAACAATTTATACCTTTGTTGAAGAAACCCGTATGGATGGTGTAAAAACTTTGGAAAAATCAACCCGCAAGGCTGCTTGTGCCGTTGTATTTAAAAACCCCTATGCCGGTATTTACCAGGAAGACCTGTCGTTGCTGTATGCCTGGAGTGATGAGCTGGGTGATATGTTGACTAAAAAGGCGGTTGTCGCCCTGGGAATCGCACCTGAAGATGTGGAAAGCTATGGAAAGGCTGCAATTTCAGGGTTGGCAGGAGAGCGGGAACATTGTGCCGCTCTTATGCATCCTGCTTTGGGAAAACCGATCCGGGCCAATGTCGGCGGTGGGAAAGCGCTTTTGCCCTCTGCAAAAAAGCTGGGCGGCCCCGGTACTGCCATTGATCTTCCCCTGGGACACAAAAACGCTGCCTTTGTCAGGTCTCATTTTGATGCCATGGAAGTAAGAATACCCGATGCTCCCATGGACAATGAGCTGGTACTCATCGTAGGTGTGACAGATTCAGGCCGTCCTTCTCCAAGGGTGGGAGGATTGACTGTGGATGAGATCAAGGGCCAGGACGGATTAAGATGATGGATTAAGAGAATAGGTTTTCACATGGTGCATATTGAATTTACGATCAACGGGCAGAAAGCAGCCCTGGACATACCGGCTGATATAACGGCTTTGGAAACAATACGATCCCTGATAGGACTAAAGGGAACAAAGGAAGGGTGCGGTATTGGCGAGTGTGGTGCCTGCACCATTAATGTTGATGGTAAAGCCATTAATTCCTGTCTCATGCTGGGAGCCCGGCTTGACGGTACAACAGTGGTTACAGTGGAAGGGCTTGCCACAAAAGAGAACCTGGCACCTGTTCAGGAAAAATTTATGGAAAACCATGGGGTTCAATGCGGTTTTTGTACACCCGGCATTTTGATGAGTGCCCATGCCCTGTTAGCAGAGAACCCTGATCCTGACCATAAAGAAATCTCCAGAGCCCTGTCCGGCAACCTTTGCAGATGCACTGGATACAGCCAGATTTTTGTTTCAGTCAAGGAAGCTGCCAAACTTACGGATCAACTTAATCAACTTAAAAAAGTGGGGGGCTGAGAATGACTGATATTGAATACATACGACCCCTGAATTTAAAAGAGGCCCTTAGCTTTTTATGGGAAAAGGGAGAAGACACAAAGATCATTGCCGGAGGCACCGATGTAATGGTTGATCTAAGGTCGGATGGACTTGATAAAAAGTATCTGCTGGATATCAGCCGTTTGGAAGAATTAAAGGGAATTGAACTCAATAATAAAGAGCTTTCTGTGGGAGCAGGTGTTACGCTATCTGAAATCTATTCTTCCAAAATCCTTAAATCAAATGCCCTGGCCCTTAAAAAATCCGCTAAAAATTTTGCCAGTAAACAGATCAGAAATATTGCAACCATTGGCGGTAATGTGGCTCATTCATCTCCCTGTGGAGATACGGTCCCGGCTTTGGTTGTCCACGATGCAAAAGCGCTGGTGGCAGATAAAAAGGGCACACGACTCGTATCCATGGAAGAAATGGCAACAAAGGCATACATGTCTTGCCTTTCTCCCAGACAGATCCTTGTCAAATTTATTCTCACCCCCTATCAGGGCGGTTTTACAGATTTTCAGAAAATCGGCAGAAGAAGAGAGCTTGCCGTATCCAGGATCAGTATGGCGGTATTTGTAAAAAAAGATAAAGACGGCAGGATCTCATTCCTCAAGATTGGCCTGGGAGCCTGTACACCCACTCCCTGTAAAATGGAATCCGTGGAAGCGTTTTTGACAGGAAAAATACCCACTGAAAATTTGATATGGGAAGCTGGTGGAATTCTGGCCGGCAATATGATTAAAATTACAGGAAGACGGTCTTCCGCTATTTATAAAGAACCAGCAGTACAAGGCCTTTTCATGCGAATCTTATATCCGGTGGTGAAATCATGAAATCCCAGAATCAATTAAAATACAAATCAATCGGTAAAAATATTGCGCACAGGGATGTGTTGGGGAAAATAAAGGGTGATGCAAAGTTTTGTGCAGACATAGAACTAAAGGATCCGTTAAGCCTCAGGGTATTGAGAAGCACCCGTCACCATGCAGTGATTGAAACTATTGATGTTGCAAAGGCTGTGGCAATCCCGGGCGTGATAAGGGTCTTCACTGTAGTGGATATTCCCGGTAAAAATCTCATGGGAATCATTAACAAGGATCAGCCCCTGCTGGCAAGTGACAAGGTACGTTCAAAGGCTGATCCTGTTGCCCTGGTGGCAGCCTTGACAGACGATATTGCTTTAAAGGCTTTAGCTGCTATTAATGTCAGCTACAAGGATCTTGACCCTATATTTGATATTGAAGATGCCCTTGCCGGCGATGCGCCAAAGATCCATGAAAAAGGAAACATTCTTTTTACGCGCAGGATAAAAAGAGGGGATGCAGCGGCAGCATTCAATGATTGTCATACCATCGTTGAAAAAGAGTATAAGACCCATGCCGTTGAGCATAATTATATCGAACCGGATGCAGGAGCAGGATATGTGGATGAAGATGGAACCCTGGTTATTTATGCATCCACACAAAATCCCCATTATGACCATAAAGAGGTGGTCGGTCTGCTGGGTCTTGAAGATGAACAGGTCAGAATTATCCAAACCGCCACGGGTGGCGGATTCGGGTCCAAGCTTGACCTGAATGTCCAGGGGTTTATCGGCCTTGCGCTTTATCATTTAAAAAAACCGGTACGTTATGTTTATACCCGGGAGGAATCCTATCTTGCCACGGCTAAACGACACCCGTTTATTATTCAAATGAAGACCGGAACCGATGAAAATGGAAAACTTCTTGCCATAAGGATGAGGGCATATTGCAATACAGGAGCATATGGCTCCTATGGCATTGCAGTGGCGACCCGGTCTGCCGTCCATGGTACAGGGCCCTATGAGATTGACCATGTGGATATGGAATGTTCCTGTGTCTACACAAATCAAACCTTTTCCGGTGCCATGAGAGGGTTTGGTGCCCCTCAGATGGCCTTTGCCCATGAAAGCCAGATGGATCTGCTGGCACAAAAACTGGGTATTGATCCCATGGAGATAAGAATTATCAATGGCTTTAAAAAAGGATCAATCAATGGAACAGGCCAGAAACTTGTAAACAGTGTAGGGTTTCAGGAGTGTCTTAAGAGTGTGAAACCTTATTATGAAGAGGCATCAAAAAACTGGCTGACAAAGAAAATATCCCCATTCATAAAGCGAGGAATCGGACTTGGTGGTATGTGGTATGGCATTGGCAATACCGGGGTTCAGAATCCGTCCACAGCTAAGATTGAAATGGATCAAAATGGCAGGATTACCCTTTTCACAGGGTGTGCCGATATCGGTCAAGGCTCCACAACCATCTTAACCCAGATTGCCGGGGAGGTTCTGGGTGTTTTACCCGAAGCCATTCATGTGGTGGTGGGGGACACAAAATTCACAAGTAATGCAGGGGCAACATCCGCCAGCCGGCAGACTTACATTTCAGGAAATGCAGTAAAGGATGCGTCAGATAAGCTTGCCTCTGTTCTTTTGACGGAAGGGTCCAACAAGCTTAAAATTTCCAAAGCCCTTTTGGAGTTTGGTGACCACAGCCTGCATGTTTCAGGAAATATGGATAAATCTGTGGATTTTGCCTGGCTTGCCAAAAGGATACATAAAAAAGGC
>JAOZRF010000203.1:1167-5799 GCA_029940245.1 Desulfobacula sp. | reverse complement strand
CTGACGTTTACCCAGATGCCGCTGTTTTTCGGAATTTCATCCAAAAGATCAAAGCCCTTAGCGGCTGCATAGGCCTCTCCATTATCACTCTCTTGAGGCAGGTACACCTTCCAGGTATTGCCTGACCAGATCCACACACTTGCTATCTTGATCAAATCATCTCCAAATGCCGACAATACTGTTATGGCTTTAAAATTATTAAGTGAAATGAAATTCCAGCCCGAGGACAGGTTTATTGGGTCATAAATCTTTGAGATCGGAGTAAGGTAGATGTCATAGGTCATGGTTTTATCAGATACGGCATTGAGGTTTATCTTTACCTGAACATAATCGGCATGCGACACGGTAAGGGTCTGATCCTCTTCCGGAGTGATGTTTTCAAAGGCAAATGTCCCATCCGTCTCTGTCACCACTGGCTCTAAGTTATCCATAACCACACTTACACCTGATAGTTCACCCTTGGTTAATCCATCCCTTATAATTCCCGAAATCTGAACATTAAGGGGAACCAGATTAATAATTATAGATTTTGTTTCTCCCGATTCTATCACCACTGAGATTGGATCAGAGGTAGAGTATTCGTCCGCGCTTATAATCAGTGAAATGGTCCCGGATGTAATGTTTATATCAAAATCGCCATTTACATCCGTAGTTTCAGATGTTTGAAATGCAGTGCTCGTTATGGTGGCGCCTTGAATCGGGTCGGATGTAAATATGTTTTGCACCTTTATCTGCAATGTTCCCTTAAAATCAAAATTGCTGCCTGCAACAGTATTTTCCGCGGACAGTGACTCGCTGAAATCAACGGTTCCATACTGCGAATCATCGTTGCTGTCATAAATCATTTCGGCAATTAAGGCAGCTTCCTGTGTACCCCAATAACACCCCTTGGCAATACTATCTTCCTGACTTTTGTTGTATATGGCATATCCCGTGTTATTTATAAAATTGCTACCTGAAATATTAAGGCTTCCATCCAGTAATGTGATCGTTCCACCCCCCGTCGACTGATTATCCTTGAAATGACAATCATCGATCATAAGCTCACCAGCACCAAAATAAGTTATCGCGCTTGCCTTGCTCCCACCGTTGTTTTTAAATGTATTCAATTTGATGGTGGGAGATGCAATAATGATATTCATACCTCCGGTGTGGTCCACACCCGCCCCCGTATTAGAGTAAATTTCATTGCCTTTGACGATGGAAGCCGCGTTTGACATAAAGTCAAGACCGAGAAAATTTTTCCGGATAAGATTCCTGAATATATAAGGACTGGCGCTGTTAACGGATATTCCTTTTTCAGCGAATTCAACCACACAATATTCTATGGTGCTTCCGCTCTGATAATTTTCCCCTTCAAATTGTGCATCCGCGCTTGAATCAATAAAGGATATGCCCGTCCAGTCCCCGGCGGACGGAACGTCTTTCGAGGAAGTGAAAAAAATTTGGTCATCTACCGTTCCCTGGGCTACCAAGGTTCCGGCCACCTCCAATTTTTTACCCTCATCGAAACTCACCTTTACACCGGGTTCTATAGTCAGGGTGGCAGATTCAGCCACGACAATATCGGCTGTCACAACAAACGGGGAATCCGCTTTGGCCCATGTGACGTCCTCACTGATGGCTTCCGACACATCCGTTCCAAATGCGGACAAAGGGTTTAATAAAACAATAAGGAAAAAGATACTGCTCAGGATAGAAAAAACAACTCCACTTCTTTCTACATTCATGACAAACCTCCCTTTAAAATTCAAAATGTTTTACAAAAAATCAAGGCATCGTTCCAAATTATCGAACCATTACCTTTAATCAGATATGTAAAAGTATAATTTTTAAAATAGTTGAACATTACACTACATATATGGTATGTCAAGAAAAAATTACACAATATTCCTGTCGCAAGCCTGGTAGCATCGTAACTGTTAAAAGTCCCATGGCCCGTAAAATATATTTTCTTCTATTTCACACCATATTTCACACCGGTTTGGCAGGATTTCTCCTTATAAAAAAATTTTTGTAAGTCCACGGCCTGGGTACAATTCACCCAGAACCCTTCTCCCGGATTAATATTTGAGAGTACAGTAAAGCCTTTGCTTTGGGCATAGTCAGCTCCGCCATCATTTTCGCCCGGCAGATAAACGGCCCATTTGCCGCTTTCCCATTTCCAGACGGAAAGCACCTTGCTTTCCTGACTCGAAAGCAAATCAATGATCGCCTGACTTTGATTGTTCTTAAGCCCGATAAGATTCCATCCGCTGGTCAGAGACAAGGATGTATCCGCAGGTTGTGTGCCTGAAACCATAAGGTTTTGAGAAACCGTGGAATTTATCCAGAATCCTTCTCCTGCATTGATCTTGTCAAGAAGACCAAAGCCCTTGGACGCTGCATAAACAGCTCCTTGGTCAGCTTCATTGGGCAAACATACGGCCCAGGTATTTCCACCCCATTTCCAGACGGAAACCACATTATCTTTGATCCCGGATAATATAGCATCAACAGATGAATCATCAGGAATTACAGGCAATGAAATTAGATTCCAGGTGGAAGCAATGCCAATGGGATATCCACAATTTTCCCCTCCAGATGCGGTAAACTCTTGTGGCGGAACTGAAATCACATTACCGCTGCTGTCCTTTACATAATAAACAATTTTATAAATACCATTACAGGGAAAGGTATAATTGCCGGCAAATTCTTTGGTTCCCGCTACATTGGTAAAGGTAAAATTATCCAAGCCTAAAGCGGGGACTGTGTATTCCTGTGTAACAGTCGGAGGCTGATAATTTGGGGGAGTAACCAGGGCCCAGACACTTGCGTCTTTGATATCAAGCATGTCCAGTTTAATAGTAAATGTCTGTTGAATATTTACATCAATTGCATTTCCCTTTGTATAGGATTCAATTTTTGGAAAAAAACTGGCCATACTGAAATCGCCGTAGATCTTGTTCACAGTTATATCCAATCCAATCTCTTTTTGCGGCTCCATAGTAGAATATGGTTTTCCCATTCCCTCTAAAGCTGTAACGGCCAGGTCAAATGCATCTTCCCAATTTTTACCCACCAGAAAATAATTGCTTAAAAACTGGCTAAAGGATACATCACCGGCATCATTTAAAAAACTATACTTTGAAGCTGCTGAACTGGTAAAAACAATGCGGTCATTATCCTTTAAAATATTCATGAATGATCCTGAATAACAGGCCTCAAGGATAATAATCGAATTTCGGCCCGTCTGATCCTCAAAACCATCCAGCATTGCATCCAGTTGACTGGCGGTCAGGATCTGTTTACCATCAAGCAGAAAAGTACCATTTTTTTCACCGTGATCTACAAGATATATATACAACGGACCATCATTGGACTGATCCATGGCCCAGCTAATTGCCGTTTGCAGGGAGGCAGTTGTCTTCTGTGTCTGATCCACAATGTTGTCAGTATTGCCATCTCCATTAAAATCCTTGAAACTTTCATGGTTGATATAATAAATTTCATCATCTTCAAAACCTCTGGCCTTAAATACCTGATACATCCGATCAGAAAGGTATTGAACTGCATTCTTTATCTGATCCTGGGTATTGTCTTGATCACCACCAGCTATAATGATAAGATTTCCATGATGATTTTCCACAATACCTTCCCCGACGATAAAATCCAAAGATGCCATAAAACCTTGAAAAGAAGCTAGTAATTTGACTTCCCCTTCTTTTTTAAAGGTGACAAAACCTTCAGTTACCTCAGCAATATTCGGGGCACTAGAAACCCAGTTTGAAAAGAGCGTATAATTATAGTCTTCTCCGTTTTTATCCCGGAAGTTTGCAATAAGATTAATCGTGTCGCCAATTTCATATTTGCTTTTTGCTTCCTGGCCTTCATCCAAGTACAGAGCAAGTGAGAGATCGGGCTGATCATATACCGATACTGATGAACTATTGACGTCAATGACAATTGTAAAGGACCCTGAATCCGACCAGTTGCCTGCGTTATCCTTCTCTTGCACATAGAGCGTATGCGGTCCTTCAGGTAAGGTATATGAGGGTGAGAATGATGTGGATATCGTTTCCTCGGCATTGGATGTTAGATTATTGTCATCCAGTTTATAACGATATGTTCCATTCCCGCCACCTCCGGAAACCCATATCCAATTGATAGTTATATTGTCGTCTAAATTATTATTACCGATCACAACGGGGGCTGATGGAGGGATCAGGTCGGCAAAAGGTTCCGTTTTACTCGACATCACTACAGCCCAGAGACCATTGCCATAAGTTAAATCCGTTATGTGATATCCAGTATCCCATTTTTCCGTTATATAATCTTGTGGATATTCATAGGATGTTTGCCAGGTCTGCCAATAATAATTGATTCCTTTTGACATCACGACGGCCCAGAGACCATTACCATACGCCAGATTAGATATGCGGTACCCTTCATCCCATTTTTCAGTAATAAAAGCATCCGGATATTCATAGGATGTCTGCCAGGTCTGCATACCATAATCAGATCCCGTTGACATCACGACGGCCCAGAGACCATTACCATAAGCCATACTGGTTATGCGGTAATTTTCATCCCATTTCTCAGTAATAAAAGCATCCGGATATTCATAGGATGTCTGCCAGGTCTGCATACCAT
>JAOZRF010000203.1:0-1067 GCA_029940245.1 Desulfobacula sp. | reverse complement strand
CCCATTTCTCAGTAATAAAAGCATCCGGATATTCATAGGATGTCTGCCAGGTCTGAAGAGAATAAACAGATGCGTCTGCAACTATTCCCCAATTGCTTACAAAAAAGAATATAAAACAAAAACAGACAATTTGGATATTTAATGAATAAATTGTTTTTAATTTTTTAGTATGGCAAGAAAAAAACATAGTATTCTCCTCATACAAAGAATTTATTGTAAGTCCACAGCCTGCTTGCAATTCACCCGGATGCCTTCGCCGAAAACCATGTTTTATTTTGTCATGGATTATTAATAGCTTAGAATCCTTTAACAAATCCAAACCGAGTTTTCAATATTTCTTTTTTGCAATCAGCAATGTTCGTCCAATTGTACCAAGGATACATCTTTTCTGCATGTTTTGCACCATGTTTCCTGTCAGACGTTCAGTGGACAGGGGGCATTCTATGCGGTGAATGGTTTCCCAGCCTGCCTCTGATAAAAGCCTGTGATAATCAAATATGGTTATGGACTTATCAAGGGTTTCTTCTAAAGCAGGTGTGGATTCAAAATCACGCCAGTCAGCATTGAGAAAGGCCATCCGGGTTGTGGGTTTTGATTGTTTATGGGCCAGGGTGAAAAAATCTTTAAAAAACCTTTCATAGTCCTGTTTGGTATAGGATGATATTGAAGGGGTTTTCTTGTCTGCTTTTTGTTCGTAGGCCTTCTTTTTTTTGGTGTAATAAGGTGGATCAAAAAAGATCAAGTCCGGCTTTTTTGTGACGGGCCATATTTCTTTTTCGGGATTCCAGTGGTGGTATTCTATTTCCGGGCGATTATCCCGGGATACAAGATCAAAGGCCTGGCATTTTCGCTCAAAAAGAAGGCATACGTCCGTTACAACTCCACCGCCTGCCATGGGGTCAAGGACAAGGTCGTGGGGTTTTGTAAAATAGTACAATGTATGGGCAATGAGCTGAGCCGGGATACGGCCGGGCCAGTCATCTCCGAATCGTTCATCGCATTGGTTAAAATACCACTGGTCCCAGGTGCGAAGACCCCAGCCAAGCTCTTTGAATTTTTCCTGATCC
>JAOZRF010000202.1 GCA_029940245.1 Desulfobacula sp. | reverse complement strand
ATCCTGACTCCCGGGTCCCAGTCGTTTGATGCCACACTGTCAGACACCACAAGGGCGGCTGCAATGCTTACCCTTCGATATTGAGCAACGGAAAAAAGAGCTGAACATTCCATTTCAACGGCATGCGCGCCAAGGTCTCTGAAATAAGCAATTTTTTTTTTTGTCTCCCTGTAAATGGCATCCGTGGTCCAGATGGTCTTTTTTTGAAAACCAATCCCTAAGGATGCCAAGTGCTCTGACAATTGATCTGTTAAATTTAAATCAGGTTCTGAAAAAGGAATTTCTTTATCCAGAATACTGTAATTTACAGAAGTGCCTTCATCCACAATGGCTTTAACCGGAAGAATGATATCTCCTACGTTTAATTGATCTGTCACAGCCCCGCACCATCCCAGAATAATAATTTTATCGACTCCTTTTGCAATTAACGACTCCAGAAGCATTGCAGCATAGGGAGCACCGATAAAGGGTCCTACAATACAAGCACTATTATGACATCCCTCAAGGCTCACAAGGGTGCTTGTAAAAAAAGTGGAAACCCTGGGCTCAAGAATATTTGATTGTATGATTTTAAGATCCGACCCGCAGCTTACCATTACAGCCACAGGAGCGGTCTTGGACCCTTTCCTTGCTCTCGGAACAGGTACTATGGATTCATTATCCAGGTCCGACCATGTCGGATAAATCATCCTTTACCTCATCAATAATATCGTATATCCACATAATGTCTTCAATGGAAAGCCTGCCTGCTTTTGAAGGTGCCCTGTCCGTACCATCTTTTTTTTTTAGAATCCTGGGGCCGAACTGAACTTTCGGCTCACCTTCTCCATATTGATGAATTGAAATAAGAAGTCCTGTTTCCTCATTTTTCCACTCTTTTATTTTTTTATCCTTTTCAGGATCATATCCTGCCATAAATTTTTTCTCCTAACCCTTATAATTTTAAATCCTAGAAAAATCTGCAATATTTTTAAACAATGCCGACACAGAAGATAACAAAGCAAGCCTGTTCTGTCTTAATTTTGTATCTTCCGCCATCACCATGACATCATCAAAAAAAGTATCCACAACTGGCCTTAAACCGGCAATATGCGATAAAGCTGACTCATAATTTCCTTTTTGAATCAGATCACCAGCTAAAAGACCCACTTCTGTGACAGCAGCGAACAATCCTTTTTCCGATGGATCTTCAAAAAGACTTTCATCCACAGCCACCCCTCCTGAATCCTTTGTTTTTTTAAGAATATTTTCAACCCGTTTAAACGTAATGGAAAGGGGTTCAAAATCCGGCTCTCTTCTTAAAGAATCCATGGCCTTAACCCTTAAAACAACATCCGGAACATTTTCAAAGGAGGCCCAGAGCACGGAATTAACCGCTTCTTTTGAAAATCCTTTGTCCGTCAGGATATTGACCATTCTGTTTTGAAGAAATTGCTTTATTTCCAGGGCTGTTTTCCGTTTGTCGCTTTCCATGTCCATATAGGCCTCAAGACCTTTATCAATCATAGAAGTTAAAGAAACTTCCATGTTTTCTTCCATCATGATCAGCAGAATACCTATCCCCTGCCGTCTCAGTGCATAAGGGTCTGCTCCGCCCGTGGGAATCAGATCAACTGAAAAACATCCGCAAATGGTATCCATCTTGTCTGCAATTGCCAGAAGGCAGGCCGTGGGATTTTCAGGCAACCGGCCACGGGAATAAACCGGCCTGTAGTGCTGTTCAACGGCAAGGGCAATATCTTTTTTTTCACCGGCTTTCAGTGCATAGACCCTTCCGATAACGCCTTGAAGTTTTGTAAATTCAATGACCACCTGACTGACAAGGTCAGCCTTGCAGATTTGTGCAGCCCTTGCAACATCCTTTGTCAAATTTTCTTTATCTTTGTATGATGATTCCCGGGCAAGATATTCAACAAATTCTTTGATGCGCAGGGTTTTATCATAGACTGATCCCAGTTTCTCCTGAAAGGTTACATTTTTAAGCTTTTGGGTAAATTCATCCAAAGAGGACTTACAATCCACTTCAAAGAAAAATTTTGCATCGGAGAGTCTTGCACGTAACACTTTTTCATGTCCCCGTGTCACAAGCCGCATATCTTTTGCCCTTGTGTTGTTAACGGCAATGAACAAAGGTTTTAGATTATTGTTTTCATCTATCAAAGCAAAATATTTCTGATGTTCTCTCATGGCTGTGATCAAAACCTCGTCCGGAACTTCAAGAAATTTATCATCAAAGGTGCCCACAACAGGAAATGGAGATTCCACAAGGTTTGTCACAAGATTGATCAGTTCATCATCTTCAAGAATCCTTGCACCATGTTCTTTTGCACAGGCGTGTATGGCTTTTGTCAGGGCAGCCTTTCTTTTCTTGATATCCGGAATAACACCGGCCGTTTCAATCACCTTAATATAGGTATCTGCCGATTTAACGCTATATTTGCCCGGTTGCATAAAGGGATGCCCGAAAACATAAGAAGAAGATTTAATATGGCCTACTTTAAAATCAAGCTTTTTCTCCCCAAGAAGTCCAACCAAAGAAATAATGGGCCGGGCAAAACTAATGGGAAGATCTCCCCACCGCATGCTTTTTGGAAAAGGAAGGGATAAAATCTGTTTTGCAAGAATGCTTTCAAGGATTACAAAACAGGTTTCACATTTTTCTCCGACAACCGCCGTGAGATAACGACCCTTTGGTGTGTCCTGAACTTTGATCTGATCAAGTGAAATACCGGCTTTATCGGCAAATTTTTCTGCGGCAATGGTCGGTTTTCCATTTTCATCAAATCCAACCCTTTCAGGGGGTCCTGTAATGGTTGAGGTTTTTTCATTCTGAAGATCTGCCACATCTTCCACCATCAATGCAAGACGTCGGGGAGTTCCATAAGTCCTGGCATTGCCGTGGCCAATTCTGAAATTGTCCAAAGCCAAAAGGATATTTTCTTTAAAAGCATCCAGAGCAGGGATAATATAACCGGCCGGGATTTCTTCTGTGCCAATTTCAATTAAAAGTGTATTCATTTTAATTTACCCCTCCATTTTTCAATAATGGGTGCCCCATTTCTTTTCTTTGTTCAATATATGCTTTGGAAGCTTCTCTCGCAATATCCCTGATTCTTTTTATATAACCTGTTCTCTGGGTCACGCTGATGGCGCCCCGGGCATCCAGAAGATTAAAGGTATGGGAGCATTTCAAACAATATTCATAGGTGGGAATAACAAGCCCTTTTTTGATAATTCGATGGGCTTCTGTCTCATATTTTTCAAACAGATCAAACAGCATATCCACATCGGCAATTTCAAAATTATAGGTAGACTGCTCCACTTCCTGCATGTAATAAACATCCCTGTAAGTGACCTTTTCGTTCCATTTGAGATCAAATACATTATCCACACCCTGAAGATACATACAGATCCGTTCCAGACCATATGTCAGCTCAACGGGTACGGGGTTTACCTCTACGCTTCCCGTGACTTGAAAATAGGTAAACTGGGTAACCTCCATTCCATCCAGCCAGACTTCCCATCCAAGTCCTGAAGCTCCAAGGGTTGGAGACTCCCAGTCATCTTCAACAAAACGGATATCATGCTCAAGGGGATCTACACCAAGTATTTTCATGGACTCAAGGTATAATTGCTGAACATCGGAAGGAGACGGTTTTAACAAAACCTGGTATTGATAATAATGTTGAAGCCGGTTCGGGTTTTCCCCGTAACGTCCGTCTGTTGGCCGTCTTGATGGCTGCACATAAGCCACCTTCCATGGTTCAGGCCCAAGCGCCTTTAAAAGTGTGGCCGGGTGAAATGTTCCCGCACCCACTTCCATGTCATAGGATTGTATCAGTACACACCCTTTTTGAGCCCAGAAATTATTTAATTTTAAAATCACATCTTGAAAATTCATTTTGCTCCATTTTTCCAATAAAAAATTTATATGAAAGCATTGAAAATAAATATTACCCTGTCATAATGCCTTTATTTTCAATTTTTGTATCCAGAATTTTTGCAGTTTTAATTGGTGTCAGTATTGTTTGCCATAAAAATTTTAATTTGTCGATATCCATGGCTTCTCCGATTGCCCAAAGACAACCACCGCCGCCGGCACCGGTGAATCTTGCACCGCAGTCACAATTCATAGCCTTTTCAAACATTTTTTTGCCTGCCTTGTCAAGCACATCCGGAGTCATTTGCAGTCTTAATTTTGTCTCCTGGTTCATAAGCTTTGCTGCCTGCCTGAAATTCCTGCTCTTTACAGCCTTTGAAAATTCTTTTGTTAAATCTATAATTTTTTTAAATATAGACCTTGTTTCACCTCGGACAAAAGATTCGATCCATTGTTTATTAATATCTTTTGATACATGGGGAATTCCGCAATACGCAATAAGAATATTGTCGTTAAAGTCCTTAATGTCAGCTTCATTTTCAAAAACAGGTCTCTGTTCAAATTCAGGAGACCTGTCCCCCATTTTCCAGGTCCATTGATTTACCCCGCCAAATGCTGCGGCAAGCTGATCCTGCATACCGCAGGGAACCCCTGCCACACTGGACTCGATATAATGGGCAAGCCAGGCAATCTGCTCAGGATTTATTTTTCTGTCAAGGGCTTTATAAAATGCCGATAAAATGGCCACGGCTGCAGAAGAAGACCCGCCTAAAGCACTCCTGGGTGGTGAGGAAGATTCAATTTTGATATGAACACCATGGGCATCAAAATATTTTGCCAGGGCAAACATCAGCCCCATGGGATGATTAAATGGTGCCTCATCATTTTTAAAGACAGCGCTTTCAAACCCCTTAGACGAGACCTTGACATATCCTTTTTCCCATGGCAAAAGACTGACCTTTGTCCTTAAATCAAGGGCAATGTTAAAACTTACTGGTGACAGGTGATGTAAGGGCAGATAAATTGTGCTGATATCAAGAGTGCCGCCTGAATCCACCCTGCAGGGGGCAGATGCCTGGATATGATTTTTTTCAAGATTTTTTTTAAAATTCATTTTTCCTATCTTACCCGGTTAAGAAATTTCAGACTTTTAAAATCCCTTCCAATATAAAAAGGGATAAAGGCTTCCACAAGCATTTCCCCTTCTTTTATGGCAATGCTTGAAAATTTTATTCTGTCGGCGCGGCTTGTATCACTGGTGCTTATCCAGTTAATCTGCTTTAGGGTCCCCTTTGAAATAGCCAGACCATAATTTGATCTTTTTTTAATGCAATTTTGACAAATGATTCGACCTTCGGTAAAGTCAAACCAGACTTTTTTTTGTTCTATATCATCAAGAGCTGTTATACAATTACCACAATTTTCAATATTAGGGGAAAATCCAGAGATCGCCATAAACCGGATCTGGAAAAAAAGGCTGAGTACTTCTTTGGACAGAACGCCATTATTTAATGCATCAAGGGAAAATAACAGCAGATGATATAAATCTGCCTGTTGTTTATTTTCCTCCAGCCAGAAATGCATCAGTTCTGCCCAATAACTTGCATACGCGGTTTTAAATACATCATACCGAATATTTGCAAATCCGTTTTCAAGATCTGCCTGGGACAATATGGTCAGACCGTCCTTCTTTTTTTTGGGGAAGGTACACTGGATATGATTGACAGAAAAAAGATCCAGGGCACCGGAAAACCGTTTAATGCTCTTTTTTGCATTTTTAGCAATTACTGATATTTTCCCCTGGGATTTGGTTAAAAAACTGATGATAAAATCATGGTCACCATATTCAATTTTTCTGAGTAATATGGCATCTGTATTGAAACCAGGCATATCGCGAATTTTATAAACCCAGAAAGAATT
>JAOZRF010000555.1 GCA_029940245.1 Desulfobacula sp. | reverse complement strand
TTTGCAAAGAAGAAACTCTTGGTATATCCGACCCTTCCCAACAATCATTGCCATTGGAAAACAGGCATCTGCCATCCATCAACGCAGCAGATAATTCTGTGATTCTGATTTCAATCGGTAATTTGAGCAATGTTAACCGGCAGTGAAGGCGATGATATTGTTAAACAGCTTCTGACTGTGGAGAATCCAGCCAATCCCGTAGAAATCGTTATTCATGTGAATATGCTCAAGGAAGGATGGGACGTCACCAACCTTTATACCATTGTTCCCCTGCGGGCTGCCAATTCCCGGACCCTGGTGGAACAATCCATTGGAAGGGGCCTTCGCCTTCCCTTTGGAAAACGGGTGGGAGTCCCTGCCGTAGACCGCCTGACCATTGTCTCCCATGACCGGTTCCAGGAAATCATCGACCATGCAAATGATCCGGGTTCCATTATCCGGGCCGGGATCATTATCGGCCGGGATATTCCGGATAAAGAAAAAAAAGCGGTAACGATTTCCTCATCATTTGAAAATATCATTCACAGCAATGTGCCAGATCCTGAAAAAAAACCTGTAGTATTATACACACCAGAAGGTTCCAAAACTATTTCACCTCAAGCTGTTTTTGAAAAACAGGAAGAATTTGATGTGGCAAAAGCCACCTTTGAAGTAATCCGGCAGTATGAACGACTTAAGGGAAGCCATGAACTTCAAAACCCGGATATCCAAAAAGAAATTGTTGAAAAGGTGAAAAAAATCATAACACCGGCCGAGCCAACCCTTGATTTTGGAGATAAGGTGGATGTTTCTCTGGTGGTTGAAAAAACAACACGGCTTTACCAGGAGATGTCCATCGATATTCCGAAAATTGTTGTGGTTCCCAAGGAAGAAAACATTTGCGGTTATGCAGCGTTTGATCTTGACGTCACCCATATCAATCTTCAGCCGGTATCCCAGGACATTCTGATCCAGCACCTGCACGACAGGAACCGGTACATTTTGCTGGGTGATGGTTCACCCGGGGAAGAAAAAAGGCTTGAAGATTATATTGTTCGCGGGTTGATCAATTTTGATGATATCAGCTATGATGATCATTCACAGATTCTTTAT
Organism: Desulfobacula sp.; assembly: GCA_029940245.1. Classification (GTDB taxonomy): domain Bacteria; phylum Desulfobacterota; class Desulfobacteria; order Desulfobacterales; family Desulfobacteraceae; genus Desulfobacula. The sequence goes on along the minus strand of JAOZRF010000555.1, from coordinate 508 downwards.
AAACTGGCTTCCCAGTTGGTATTGCATTTGAAATCCTATTTGGATACGGACGAAAAAACAATCAATGTCCTCCAGTATCACCAGCAGATCCTGTGCAATCTCGTTCACATGCAAATGCAGAATCATTTTATTGAAACCGCAACAGAGTATGAGGCCCATGTGACTAAGGGATTTCATACACTTCGCACCAGCAGTTATTCATTAAAGGATTCCTATGAACCTGACTTTGTTGTAGAAACCCAAGACTCAAAATTTTTATGTGAACCCAAACGGTCCAGCGAAATAACAGATGAAACCGTTATTGCAAAAGCAAAAGCTGCGGCGTTGTGGTGCAAACATGCTTCAGCCCATGCTGATGAGACAGACAAAAAACCATGGCAGTATCTTTTAATTCCCCATGATCAGATATCGGAACAAAAAACCTTATCCGGGCTGGTGGCAAGCTATACGTATTTATAGAAACGCAAAAAGCCCTGACCATTAGGATAATGATCAGGGCTTTTTTTAA
>JAOZRF010000201.1 GCA_029940245.1 Desulfobacula sp. | reverse complement strand
ATTGCTGATTTAATGTCAGATCTGACCTTTTCCTCATGTTCAAGAATATAAATAAGCCTTTCCAGAACATTGGGAAGTGTTCCTGATATTTCCCCGGCTTTGATCATGCTCAGATAAAGATGATTGAAAATTTTTCCATGACTTGCAAAAGCCTCATGAAGAGAAACTCCCTGCTGTATGCTTTCCGCCATTTCAACCGTAATACGCTGAAGTTTTTTGTTTTCAGTCTGTTTTTCCAGAATCTCAAAAGTTTGAGTAATGGAAACACCGGCCTGAATCAGTGTTTTTAAATTCATGCTGTAAAGCACCAGATCCTTGGGTTTAACGGATTGAAAAAAATCTGAAGATTTTTTGGAACTTTTTTTGCTCGAAGTTCCTGACTTTTTTTTAACAGATTCAGGAATATGGCCTTTTAAAGATATCAGCTCCATGGCATGGTTTTTTGATTCTGCTTCTATTTCACCTGAAATAGACTTACCCTGATCATTTAACGCTTTAAATTTGAAAATTGTCATATTAGCCTGCCATAATTGCAGAGACGGCTTCTTTGCCAGAGGTATCCCCATTAAAGACTTTTTGCGCAGCATCCATTTTAAGGGTTTTCAATCGTCCGGTCCTGGTGGTGAATTTAGCAATATCCTGGGCTGATTTTCCCTTTAGAATCATTTGTCTGATATCATCATCCATATACAGGATTTCATAAATTCCAATTCGGCCCTTATAGCCTGTATCCATGCATTGACTGCAACCTTTCGCCCTGACAAAGTTTACAGGTCCCCGGTTTTCAAGTCCCCAGAATTTAAGTTCTTTGTCAGTGGGTTTGTATAATTCTTTACAATAGGGGCAAACCCGTCTGACAAGGCGCTGGGCAATCGTCACCAGAAGAACGGATGAGACCAGAAAACTTTCAATACCCATGTCCAATAATCTTGTTATGGCTCCTGTGGAATCATTCGTATGCACTGTACTGAAAACCATGTGCCCGGTCAAGGCAGCCTGGATGGCAACTCTTGAAGTCTCGGCATCTCTGATTTCACCTACCATGATAGAATCAGGGTCCTGTCTTAATATGGAACGAAGGCCGCTGGCAAAGGTCATGCCGGCTTTATGATTTAATTGTACCTGGCGGATATGTTCCATTCTGTATTCAACAGGATCTTCAAGGGTAATAATATTTGTATGGGGTTTATTAATTTCGCTTAACATGGCAAAAAGAGTGGTACTCTTACCGCTTCCCGTAGGACCTGTGCATAAAACCATGCCATAGGGTAATGCAATCTTTCTTTTTATATTATGTATATCATTTTCAGATAATCCGATTTTTTCCAGGGTCGTGATACCCGAACTTGTATTTAAAAGGCGTAATACAAGATTTTCACCATAAACAGTAGGAATAGTGGAAACCCTGATATTAATCTCCTTATGATTCATGATTATAGTTAATCTGCCGTCCTGGGGTATCCTGGAAACAGAAATATCAAGATTGGATAAAATTTTAATTCTTGAAACCAGGGGTAAAAACATCCTCTTAGGAGGAGCCGGAATATGATGAAGCTTTCCATCAACCCTTAATCGTATCTCAACATAATCTTTTTCAGGGCTAATGTGTAAATCCGTTGCACCTTCACGCACAGCCTGGGCCAGAATAGAATTTACAAGCCTTATAACCGGTGCTTCTTCAGCCATATTCTGAAGGGTTGATTCAATGACCTGCTCCGGGAAGGAATCTTTTTCTTCAACAACATCCATTTCTTCAATTTCCTGGATCTGCTGCATTACCCCATCTTTTCCAGCATAGGCACCAAATATGCTGGAAATAAGGTCATTAAAATTTTGTTCAGTACAGATTACTGCAATCACTTCTGTATCAGTAAGGATTTCAATATTATCAACGGCAATGATATCAAGGGGGTCAACCATGGCAATGGTCAGCAGGCTGCCTTTTTTTTCCACAGGAATGGCTTGAAAGCGGTTTACCGTTTCAATATCCATGATTTTTGAAAGTTCCGGACTTATTGAATAATCAGTTGGATTGAATTTTTTAATATTGATTTGTTCAGCTATGGCATCAACAATGGCCGATTCTGTAACAATACCCTTTTTGATTAAATATTGTCCTAACTTAAAGCCGCTTTTTCGGGCATCGGACAAGGCTTTTTCAAGCTGGATTGTGTCGATTAACCCAGCATCAATGAGCATTTCACCAAGTCTTTTTCGTTTTGCCAAAATTTATCCCTTTTGCTTTTCTTCTGCGTTTTTTATTTGTGATACAGGTTTGCATTCTGCAAAAATAATTTCAGGCAGATTTTTTTTATATTTGTCTGCCTCGATCATGGAAATAAAAGGTTTGTTAACAACAACAGGGAAAAAAAATCTTTTATCATTTTTCCAGACAGACAAAATTCGAACGCTAAAATCAGAACCTTGATAACCCAGTGCAGCATTAAATGATTTTTTAAAATTATATGTCTCAAAAATTATGATAAAAATTTTTTTATCATTAGAATCATTGGAATAGTCAATCACAGGGAAAATGATATTTGTGCCTGCTTTAAGGATATTGGGATCATTGATGTCGGAATTGTATTTTATTAGTTTATTTAAATATAAAGATCTGTATGAGCCATAAATAATTCTCATCATTTTTGCCAGGGTTGCATTTTTTGGTATGGGGATACTGCCGTAAACAGCAGGCTTTTTAAAAGCCGTCTTGTTTATATCCTGAAAATTTTCCGGTTTATTAATATTGGTTTTGAGTTCAGGCTTTGATTCAAATGAATCATGATTTTCTTTTTCCTGTTTATCAGGTGGTTCTTCTGTTTTTAGTTCTTTTGTTTTTAAAGGAAAGGATAAAGTTTTAATTTTCCTTGTCTTTTGATCAAAATATGAAAATTGATCAAAAACCGGTATGATTTTAAAATCATTTACAGCATACAAAGACCCAAAGAGTATAAAAATCAAAAAAATAGCTATAAAACCATGTCTTACCATTCTTTTATCTGGGAACATTTGTTTTATACAGGATCTTGCAATTACAAAACCAGCTTTGGTTTTGTTTTTAATAATCAATGATAACATTATCTGGTGACAAAGCATGATAATTTTTCTGGGAAAACCCTTTGTTGTCCTATATATCAAAAAATGGGCAAAATGGGTGAATAAAATTTTATTTTGTCCTTTTACAGCACATCTTTCCAGCCTGAAATTAATCAGGTTTTTTGATTCCTTGAAGTTTAAAGGGTTTAACTGGTAATAAAAATTAATTCTATCCTTAAAATTTGCAATTCGTTCTAAGGAGCGATCAAAGTCTTTTTGTGCAAAAATTATAATTTGCAGCAGTTTTTCATTATTGGTTTCAAAATTTAAAAGTTCTCTTAAAACTTCAATGCAGGGCAAAGAAAGTTTTTGCCCTTCATCAATGATAAGGACAATATTGATATGCTGATCAACACCATAGGTAAAAATATGGTCCTTTATAGTTTCTTTAAGAATAGTCTCATCATTTGATTCATATCTTTTTTCAGGGTCAAATAAATGTAATAGATATTTTAAAAAAGAGATGGGGCTTTTGAACCCGGGGTCAAGCACAAGATAAAATTTAATTGAATCGTCAAGGGATATTTTTTGAATCAATTTACGGCTTATTGTTGTTTTCCCGGTTCCGATGTCTCCTGTTATGATATTAAGTCCACGCTTTAAACGGATAGAAATTTCAAGTTTTTGAAGTATTTCAAGATGTTGGGGTGAATTATAAAAAAGTCCTGGATCAGGTGAATTTGAAAATGGTTCCATATTAAAATTTAATATTTTATAGTAATCCATAGTTCTAATTCACAGGTTTTTTGCTATAGTTTTGTTCTTTTAAGATATAGGGTGTGATAAAAATTAAAAGCTCTTCCATCTCATTGGCTTTATTGGTGCTTTTAAAAAGCCAGCTTAATCCTGGAATATCTTTAAGGCCGGGAACTCCTGCCTCGCCGTCGGTATTTTTTTCTTTATTCAATCCACCGATAACCGTTGTCTGACCATCGAACAGCGTTACCATGGTTTCAGCATTTTTGGTTATGACGGTTGGATTGCCGTTTACCGGATGGGTCCAGTCAAGCTCATCCTTATGGGTTACAATTTCAAGTTTTATGATATTATCATTGATGATGTGAGGTACAACTTCAAGTTTAATGACCGCTTCTTTAAACTCAATAGTGATCTCACCATTTAAAAGGGTCTGGAAAGGCACGTCTTTACCACTTTTAATAATTGCCTTTCGATTATCCATTGTTGTGATGGATGGTCGTGAAATAATGTTAATCGCTCCTTTGCTTTCAAGGGCAGAAAGCTGGGCAAAAAGCCGGAACCTGCCAATTTTCTCAGTTAAAAGACCAAGGACCATGCCCTCTCCAGTTGTGGAAGCAATGGGAAGATTGACAATGGTCCCGGCAAGCGGATCATAGGCTGTATCAACACCATTAATATTTTTCAAAGAGGTGCCGGATACAGCACTCATGTCTCCGCCAATTGAAGTAACTCTGTCGTTGCTGTTTGTTGAAGTGCCGACCCCTCCCCATCTTATCCCAAGTTCTCTTGCAGCATCATTGTTGGCTTCAACAATATGGGCTTCTATTCGAACCTGCTTGATGGGTTTGTCAAGTTCATAAATAATGGGCATGATTTTGTCAATATCAGTCTTTGTCGCATGGATAATCAAAGAGTTTGAGAACTCATCAATAAGTATCGATCCGGATAATGCAATTGTTTCATCGGTTGAGTTTTCATCTTCGCTCTTTTTTTTATCTCCTTTAAGATAAAGATCAAGATTTGACTGCAGGACTTTAAGATCAGCATAATGTATTTTGATAATTTTAGTTAAAAGCGGTTCAAGCAATTCCTGTTTTTTCTTTATTTTAGACATGGCAACAGCATGATTTTTTTTGCTCTGTTCAAAATCCTGTCTTGCCTCCAGCAGGGCTTTTTTTATATTCAGATCTTTAACTGTAAGCACCCTTAAAATCTGACCGGACCATTCATAAGCAAGCCCATATGCATCAATAAGGCTGAGAAAAGCCTGATTCCAGGGCACATTTTTAACATCAATATCTGCCATACCGGAAATGGTATCATTCAGGAGGATGTTGATATTGGCTATCCTTGCCAGGGTTCTCAATACTACAGGAACAGAGACTGTATGCATTCGTATGGTAACCGGCATTGCAGGCAATTGCATTTCTTTTTCAGGTAAAATTTCTGGTACTGACGGTGTGGTGGTGACTTTTATTAAACCATTATTTAAAGGGGTTGATTCAAGCTTACCTGTCTCTCGTTTATGGACAGGGCTTACGGGTTGAGAGGTTTTTGCAAGGGTTTTCCATTTGTCAAAGCTATCAGGTTTTTTATCATGTGAAGAACACCCTGCAAAAATAAACATCAGTGAGAAAAAAAGAAAAATCAGTCTGTATCTGTAGAACCGTGGTTTCATGATTTAATCCACTTTACCCTTCTGTTAAATAAAGAACGATCTTTTTATTCAATTTATTTATTAGAATTACATTTTTAGATGATATCCGGATGATTTTATACCCGGAATCTTTTATGTTCTCACCTGTTGTGTATTCCATCCCGTCAATCACTGCAAGCATTTTATTCCCAAACTTGATAAATCCTGAATACATTAAACCTGCCATTTCTTTATCAATTGTGGTTTTCTGATTCCTTTTAATTTTGGAAAAAGGATCATTTTTCCATTCAGATTCAATCATTGAGATAAGGTAATCTGCATTTGTTTTTTTTTGTTCCAGTATATTAAGACTGGTCAGGCTTGCATTTATGCTTTCTAA
>JAOZRF010000200.1:3167-5837 GCA_029940245.1 Desulfobacula sp. | reverse complement strand
AAAATTGGTAATTAATTTTTGAGTGGACCCTTAGTAATAAATATTTCCCCAGGGACTATGCAGATTACAAAAGCAAAGAATTTTGTAAACCCATTAATAAATCCAAACTGGATGAAAGTGAATTTTAATCTTGTGAATGGATGCAGGTTTGTCATGCAAGGTGGCGGATGGTTTCGGGAGGAAACGTAAATATGTTGGAAAAATAATAGATAAGTTGAAGGAGGTTATATGTCTCAAAACAGATATCAAACTGAACATTTAACAGGCAAGCGGTTAAAAGGGGTGAAAGCACTCTTAACCACTGACAGTATAGAGGAGGCGGCAAAAGCTACAGGAGTAACTCGAAACACTTTGTATCGATGGCTGAAAGAAGATGTGTTCACAAAGGAATTGTCCAAGGCGAAACGACAGATGGTGCAATATAGTATTTTGAAATTGCAACGATCCACAAAGGATGCAGTTCAAGCATTGTCCGAAATTTGCAGGGATAAAGATATTACAGCATCTGCAAGGGTTGCTGCCGCAAGAGAGATATTGGCTACCAGTTTGAAAGCTATTGAAATTGAAGAGCTGGAAGCCAGGATCGAAAAATTAGAACAAAAAATTGAAAAAAAGAGGTGAAAAAAAGAGGTGAAAAAAAGAGGTGAAAAATGAAACTAAGCAGCAGGGTTAAAAAATTAGAAGACAAAAAAAGTAACAACAGGCCCAGGTGTATCTGTTATGCCGGAGAAATTAATAAGGATGCAGTATGGGCGAAACATCTTGCAGCACACCCGGAGGATCAAGGGCAGCAGCCCTATTTTTGGGACGTGGGTGATGGTGTACTCAAAAACGGTGAAGCTTTTGTAATGTCGGAGATGACGCATGAAGAAACCCTGGATTATCTGGATTAAACAGTCAGGCAGATTTTGGCTGTATTGAACATCTGGAGGAATTGAAAACTTTGTCTGCGGCAACTACCAAATATTTGACAATTCGGCAGGAGGCAAATAGATAATTACTGTTCAGATGTGATACCATACAAAAATTAGAGTTTTCTTGACATGAAGAAAGTTCCTGTCATAAGCTCATTTAGCACAATGGCTATGGATTAGATGAACAATTTATTAAAGCAGACCATATGAGATATAGCAAAACGACAAAAGAGGAACTGGCACTTGTTCTTGAAGAGGGAGAGGGTTATACACTTGAGTTCAAGCAGGCTGTCAATTCTGACCTTCCCAAAGAACTTGTGGCCTTTGCCAATGCATCCGGAGGTCGAATCTTCATTGGTGTAAATGATCACAATAAAGTTATCGGCATTGTAGTTACCAATAAAATTATTTCTCAAATCCAAAGCATGGCAGCAGCCTGTGATCCGCCTGTTGCCATTGAAATTGAAAGACTTGTCCAGCAAAGTATCATCGTGATTCATATCCCTGAAGGTGCCAACAGGCCGTACAGGTGTAACAAAGGGTTTTATCTGCGCAACGGCGCCAATTCACAGAAAATGAGCACCCTTGATATAACCGACTTTATCCAGGCTGAAGGAAGGATTCGTTTTGATCAGCAGCTATGTCTGGATTTAAACTGGGCGGAAATATTTGATGAAAGACGGTTAAATAATTTTCTGCAATTGGCAAAAATTTCTCAAAAAACAGATACAGAAAATCTACTTGTTAATCTCGGGGCAGGAGATTTTAAGGATGGACAATTTTATTTTAACCAAACCGGAGTCCTTTTTTTTTCCAAGGAGCCCAGGTTATGGTTGAAATTTTTGACGACCGTGTTGAAATATATAATCCGGGTGGTCTGCCCAAGGGATTGCCGGAAAAGGATTTCGGCCGGAGAAGTGTCTGTCGCAACCCTAATATTGCCAATCTTTTGCTGCGTTGTGATTATATTGAAAAAATGGGTTCCGGTATTGAACGGATTCATGTGGCCCTGGAAAAAGAAAACTGTCCTAAAGTAATTATTGAATACAACACCATGTTCAGTCTTGTTTTTTTAAGATCTACCTATAGTATCACCCGGGAACAGGAAGAAACTAGGGAAGAGACTAGGGAAGAAATTTTTTCACAGATCCGGATGAATCCTAAAATTACCATGGCCCGCCTGGCGGAACAGATCGGCCTGACCCAAAAAGGCATTGAATGGCAGATCTCTCAAATGAAAAAACAAGGCCTGCTGAAAAGGATAGGCCCCAAATGATTTAAATTAACAGTTTCTCTTAAAAATTAGGATGAGTTTGAAATCTGCTCCAGCAAAAGTCAACTCCTTCAAATTGCCTACACATGGAAAACATAATCAACACTCTTCAATAGTTGATTTTTAGTTATAATTTGTATAAGTTTAATCGGATTTAACCGGGTTTTTACGATTTTAATAAGATGGTTCGCGGTTTTTAAAGATATCATCGGCTTTAAAAAGATATGGGGTTGAACATGGAAGACAGATGGTTATCAGTGGATGAAATAGGGGGGTATTTGGGGGTAAAAAGAGATACCATTTATAAATGGATCAGTGAAAAAGGGTTGCCAGCAAGCAAAATAGGTCGTCTCTGGAAATTTAAAATAGCGGATGTAGATGAATGGGTAAGAAAAAATAGTACCTCAGAACATCCGGCAGAAGGAAATAATGAATAATAGCAATTTAATACGATTTGGATTTAATTTTGAAAAAGGTGGCGCT
>JAOZRF010000200.1:0-3157 GCA_029940245.1 Desulfobacula sp. | reverse complement strand
TAAAAGATTTGACGAGTCTAATTGACTATGTTGACAATCAAAATGCCTCTCAAGATAAATATATAAAGGCGATTATTGATGAAAATTGTCTGGGGAAAAAATCCGGACAAACAAGAAAAATATCATTACGGCATTTAAAAAATTTGTATATTCTTGACCCTGATGTAGTGCTCTTCCGAGTTTTAGTATTTTTCTGGCATCGAGATCCCAACTCACGACCGTTGTTGGCCTTATTATGTACGACTGCAAGAGATGCCATGTTCAGGAAAAGTGTTCCATTTATGCGCGCTTACGCAAGTGGACAAAGGGTTGATAAGAAAGCTTTGGAAGAATTTATTAATAAAAAGGAACCAGATAGATTTAGTAAAGCAACCCTTGAATCTCTTGCCAGAAATATTAATGCTACCTGGACCCAATCGGGTCATTTGACAGGCAGGGTTAAAAAATATCGTTCGTTGGTTGAACCATCAGCAGGTGCAGTCTCCTATGCTTTACTTTTAGGGTATTTATCCGGGGTAAGAGGGGAAGCTCTGTTATATACAGATTATGCGAAAATACTTGATTGTCCCGGGAAGATGTTGGTAATACATGCTGAAGAAGCGTCTCGAAAAGGTTGGATCGTATTTAAAAGAGTTGGTGATGTCATAGAGGTCCTTTTTCCAAATTTGTTAACATCGAATGAAATGGAATGGATTCATGAGCAGAATTAAACAGCTGATAAAATCTTATAAAAATTTTATTTCGATCCCCTGGAAAGAAGATGCAGCAGCTGCGCAACGTGTTATTTTTTGTGTTTACAGTGAAACAGAAGAATTAAGATTGCGATCAAAGATTGATGAATTTGAAATTGTTACGAGACAAGCAGAGCATGGCTGGTCGGTCTATGATTTAACAGATACATTTGCGGGCTGGCTAAAGACCCAACGCTATGCTGAAAGCTATTTTAAAAAACCACAACTAATTCACACCTTATTGCCCAAATATTTAGAATATATTGTTTCAGAATTTAAAAAGTTTATAAAGGTAAAAGGAATTAATGAAAATTCAGTAGTCGCATTAAAAGGTGTAGGATCTCTTTTTGGCTTTTTAAAGGTCAAAGAAGTTGTAGATAATATTGCACCATTAGTTAAAGGAAGACTTCTAATATTTTTCCCAGGCAGCTATGAGGGGAACAATTATCGTTTGTTAGATGGATATGATGGATGGAACTATCTTGCTGTACCGATCACTGCAGATAAAGAATAATACGAGCGAGGTTGAATATGAAAAACAGAGAGATTTATCTTGAAGATCCGGTTACCCGGAAACTTGTCAATGAAGGCGTGGCAAGTGTTAATGATGACCGAACAACCCAAGCTATGGCTGTTCTTCGTTATGAGATTGAGACATTTGTCTGTGATGGCCAATATAAAAAAGGGATGGAGGATATACTTGAAACCTTTTTAAAAAATATTGAGCAATCCCAACAGCCAGCAGTGTGGGTCAGTGGCTTTTTTGGTTCAGGGAAATCTCATCTTGTCAAGATGCTACGGGCCCTTTGGGAAGATACCTGTTTTCAAGATGGAGCAACTGCCAGAGGAATAGCAAGCTTGCCACAATCCATTCAGGATCATTTTAAAGAACTGAGCATACAGTCTAAACGATATGGTGGTCTTCATGCGGCTTCTGGTACTTTGGGTGCTGGTTCAAGCGGGAGTGTCCGCTTGGCATTGTTAAGAATTATATTTAAATCTGTTGGATTACCACAACAATACCCAGTCGCCTGCTTTGTGATGTGGTTACATAAAGAAGGCATTTATGAGTCAGTAAAGTCCAAAGTCGAGGAAAAAGGATATGACTGGCAGGAAGAACTTGATAATTTCTATGTTGCAGAGGGTTTGCATGAAGCATTAGTCGAAGCGAAACCCATGATATTTTCAACAACGGTTGCTTGTGTTGAAACGCTTAACAATCGATACCCTCATGTGCAAGACATTAGCAGTGATGAAATGTTAAATGCTATTCGCCAGGCCCTTTCCCGGGATAATAAATTTCCGCTTACTCTCGTGGTATTGGATGAGGTTCAACAATATATAAGTGAAGACAGCCAGCGATCAAATGATGTCCAGGAGGTTGTTGAAGCCTGTTGTAAAAATATTGGTGGAAAGCTTTTGTTCATAGGTACAGGTCAAACAGCCGTTACAGGGACATCCAATTTAAAGAAACTGGAGGGTCGGTTCACCATTCGTGTTGAATTATCAGATGCTGATGTTGATGCTGTTATCAGAAAAGTAATTTTAGGAAAAAAACCGGAAGCGGTTTCACCAATAGAAACGATAATGCAAAAAAACCTTGGTGAAATTTCAAGGCATCTGACTGGAACCAATATATCTCATCACCAGGATGATATCTCCTTTTTTGTTCAAGATTATCCAATCCTACCCGTGCGAAGTCGATTTTGGGAAAATACGTTACGGGTTTTGGACCAAACAGGAACGGACAGCCAGTTGAGAAACCAACTGAGTATGATTCATAAGGTTATAAAAACCAATGCCAATGATGATATTGGTTCTGTTGTTCCTGCAGACTATCTGTTTTTTGATTCTGCTGACAAATTACTTCAGGCAAGGATATTGCCAAGAAAAGTGCATCAGAAAACCATGAGCTGGATACAAGGATCAGAAGATGAAAAACTTATAGCACGTGCATCAGGTTTAGTGTTTATCATCAATAAACTCTCTGGAAGCAATAATGAGATAGGGATTAAGGCAAATGTGGACACTATAGCAGATTTGCTGGTTACTGATCTTGGAACAGGTAGTGGCTCCATCAGGAGCAAACTTCCGGGTTTGATGGACAAATGCGATCTTTTAATGAAAGTAGAGGATGAATACCGAATTCAGACAGAAGAAAGCTCTGCTTGGAATGATGAATTTTTAAGCCAGAAAAGCGCTTTGAATAATGAGGCTCATCGGATTGAAACAGAGAGGGATGATCGGATTCGAAAACGATTTTCTCAATTGGTCAAGAAATTGACATTAATTCAAGGGGCATCCAAAGTGTCTCGCGACCTTTCAGTCCTTTTTGACTCAGACCTGCCTCTGGATGCAGATAAAAAGATTTATGTATGGATCAGGGATGGTTGGAGTATTGATGAAAATACAGTTAGAATTGATGC
>JAOZRF010000199.1 GCA_029940245.1 Desulfobacula sp. | reverse complement strand
ACAATCAGGGAAAACCCCTGTTTTTTAAAAATATTATTAAAATTTGAAGGCCTGGGGAAAGAAGGTAAGAAAGCAGACCCCGGATACATGATATTGATCCGGGGGCTGCTTGATATTTTTAAAAAAATTACGCCATATTATTTGCCACAAGTTCGGCGATATCCTGTGTCTTGATATCCTCGTCTTTGTTCAGCTCTTTCATGCCGTCTTCGATCATGGTTAAGCAGAACGGGCAAGCCACGGCAACAGTTGTCGCGTTTTGAGCGACGATTTCTTCTGATCGTTCAACATTGATTCTTTTGCCAATGGTCTCTTCCATCCACATTCTTCCGCCGCCCGCGCCGCAGCAGAAACTTTCCCGGCCATGTCGATCCAGTTCTTTGAGCCCGTCTTTTGATATGGCATTTAAAATTGATCTGGGTTGATCGTAAATTGAATTGTATCGTCCAAGATAGCAGGGATCATGGTAGGTCAGAGAGCCGGCCAAGGATTTAGTTAAAGTGATTTTGCCGGATTTTATAAGCTGATCAATGAACTGGGCATGATGAATCACTTCATAATTTCCGCCCATCTGCGGATATTCATTCTTTAATGTATTGAGGCAATGGGGGCATGCCGCGATAATTTTTTTAACCTTGTAATTGTTCAGGGTTTCGATGTTTTCCTGGGCTACCATTTGATACATCATCTCATTGCCGGCACGTCTGGCAAAGTCGCCCGTGCATTTTTCTTCCGTACCCAGGATGGCAAAGCTGATATTGGCTTTCTGCAGGATTTTGACCAGGCTTTTGGATACTTTTTTGCTTCGATCATCAAAGGAACCGGCACAGCCGACCCAGAGCAGATAATCGACATCAGGGTCATCCGCCATTATTTTAACGCCCAGGCCATCTGCCCATTCAGCGCGTTTGTCATACCCTATGCCCCAGGGATTGCCGTTGCGCTCAAGTCCCTTAAAGGCCACATTCAACTCCTGGGGATAGACACCGGCCATCAACGCCTGTCCCTGTCTCATGGCTATTATACGGGGAACCTGTTCAATGGTCACAGGACAGACTTCTTCACAGGCCCGGCAGGTGGTACAGGCCCAGAGGGTGTCTTCGGAAATCACATCACCAATGAGCTTTTTTTCGCTGTTAAGGGCAATCTTGAGTTCAGCCTCAACCTCGGCTATCTTTTCATTATTTTCTTCATTATTGCCGGAATCGCCATCTTTTTTGACTGCGGGGAATAATTTTGCCCGTTTAATTATTTTGTATGCATTATCAAACAGTTCAGCTTTCAGTGCATCATTGACGTCGTGCATGTTTAAAGGTTTGTCCGTGGTATAGGTGGGGCAGACCTCTTTGCACCGGCCGCACTCCGTGCAGGTGTAAAGATCCAGTCCCTGTTTCCAGTTAAGCTGGTGGATGTGGTTGATCCCCAGGGATTCATCTTCCCAGACGGATTCATCTTCCAGATCCAGAAGCCGGGTCTTTTCATGGGGATATCCCAGAGATTTTAAAAATACATTGGGAAGGGCTGTGATGACATGAAAATGTTTTCCCAGGGGCAGGAAATTAAGAAAGGTCAACTGGGTCATGATATGTAACCAGAACATGGCGCCCATGAGGTAAGCTGTGGTGTCGGGACCCATCCAGGAGATGAGGCTTGCTGCACCCACGGAAATCGGTGTCCAGAGAAACTCTGAGCCATACTGCGGATTATTAAAAAAATGAAGATGTCCCGGGTTATTATGTAAAATAATCAAGTTATACCGGGCACCATCGATTAAGATATCGGAAATCATCAAAACCCCGATCATGCCTAAGACAAAATACGCTTCCCATGTATTGTGCAACCGTGCGGGTTTAAGAACCAGCCGACGATAGAACGCGTAAATCACCATCACTAAAACAATACCTTCCATGATATCTTTTACAGTAATATACAGATATCCCAGTATGGAGCCATCACCAAATAAAGGCAGCACAAACCCTTTTGAAAAGCCTTCTCCATATAAATTCAGGCTGCGGATTAAAAGGATGCAGAATCCCCAGAAGATGAGCGCATGCATAATCCCTGAGGCCCTTTCTTTTTTCCTTCCCGCCAGGCGCTTCTGACCCAGTGCGATAACCACAACGTTTTTAAGCCGTTCTGTGATATGATTGAGCCGGTTATTGGGCTCAAGTGCCATCAGCAGCAGGATTTTATAATACATTGTCCGGCCAAAAATCCCGAGCCCGACAATTAGGAGTAAAGACATGAAAAGGGGACTCATAACTAACCTCTAATTTTGTTAATCTCTTCTTTAAGAATCGGAACCACCTCAAAAAGGTCTCCGACAATACCATAGTCAGCCACGTTAAAAATGGGTGCTTCAGGGTCTTTGTTAACGGCCAGAATGGTTTTTGAACCGTTCATTCCTGCAAGATGCTGGATAGCGCCTGAAATACCAATTGCCATATAAAGCGCTGGTGCAACAATTTTACCGGTTTGCCCCACCTGCTTGTTATGTGCCATTAAACCACTATCCACCATGGCCCGGGAAGAGCCAAATCCTGCACTAAGATCATGGGCCAGATCTTTTACAAGATCAACACCGGACTGATCCCTGGCGCCACGGCCGACAGAGATAACGATGTCCGCGTCAGCAAGATCGATTTCTCCGCCGGCATCTGAAATCAGTTCTTTGATCACAGCCTTTAAATCAGCTTCCGGGGCAGTCAGTTTAACCACATTCCGGGTTCCTGAAAGGCCTTCTGCTGCCTCAAATGCGCCTGCTCTGACAACGGCGACAAGTCGTTCCGTATTAATTTTTACTTTTTGTATGACCTTATTTGCAATGGCCGGTCGTGTGACCGTAATTTGATCTGCTTCCAGCACAACATCTGTAATTTCTGTGGCGCAGGCAGCTTCTAGCTGGGCTGCAACCCTTGGTGCCATGGCCTTGCCGCCTTCGGAAAAGCCAAACCAGATCAGGTTGGCATTGGATTGTCTGGCCGCGTCCACGACACATGATGCATAAGGCCCTGCTGAAAAAAGTGCAAGACTTTCATCATCTGCAATATACTGGGTATCTGATCCTGCATCTGCCAGATCTTTTGCCAGTGATTCGATATTACTACCTATTGCCACAACAGCGGTCTCGGCACCAATGGCGCGGGCTTTTGATAAAAGTTCGGCCGTGCTGCCTTTTAGTTCGCCTTGTTTGATATCTGCTATTACAAGTACTTTAGCCATAATATTATTTTCCTTATATGAAATCCGTTATAAATCCGGTTTGTTTTAAATTTCGTTAAAACACCTTTGCTTCATTGACCAGGAGACCGACGACATTGGCTGTTATTTCTGCAGCATCCCCTTCAAATTTCTGCCCGCCCTGTCGTTTTTCCGATTCCATAAACGCTGCAACTTCTGATTTTAAAGCGCCGCCGCCAACTTCATCATAGGAAGTTCCAAGAGCCTCAAGATCCATGACCTGGATTTTCTTTTTCTTTGCCATCATGATACCGCGCATGGCCGGAAGCCGGGGTTCATTAATACCGTCACTCACTGTTATTACAGCGGGCAGGGTCACTTCTAGAATCTCAGTTCCAAGATCACCCAGCCGGGAAACTTTAATCTTGCCGTCATCTATTACCTCTATGGCGATCACATTACTGACGCAGGGCAATCCTAAGAACTCTGCCAGTATAATACCGGTCTGGCCGCTGTCTGTATCCTGGGCCTGTTTCCCTGTGATGATCAGATCATAGTCTCCTGCCTCATAAACCTTTTGCAGCACTTTGGCAAAAACAAATGAATCCGCGTTTTCCAGTGCAGGATCATCAATATGAATTGCATTATCAATTCCCATGGCATAGCATTTTCGAATCATATCCGTGTTATCACCGCTGCCCAGGCTCACCAGGGTTGTATCAACCCCGTTCTTTTCCTTTAACTGGACACAGGCTTCCACTGCATTTTCATCCCAGGCATTAATCACATATTGCAACCCGTCTTTGACAATGGCACCGTTTTCCACGTGTATGGTCAATTCCACATCGACCACTTTTTTTGCGGTTGTGAGAATTTTCAAATTATCCTCCTGTTTAGTATTATGTTTAGTTTAATCGTTTTTATATCAATAATATAATTTCTTATTTGCGCTTTATTCTTTTTTGATGCGGTTTTCACCGCAAAGTACCAGTAATTTTGAGTCTCCGAAATCACAGGCCAGTGTCATGTTAAGGGACTGCCCCATCTTGACTGCAAGGGCAGTGGGTCTTGATTTGCTGATCATCATCTGCACCCGTGCCCTGGCAGCTTTCTGGACCAGTTCATAACTGATCCTGGAAGATAAAACCAGAAGTCTTGCCTGGAACAATTTTTTGCCCATAAAGGCTTTTCCGATTGCCTTATCCAGCGCATTATGCCGACCGACATCCTCGGCAAAAGAGATTATTTTTAATTGATCATCAAATAGCAGTGCAGCATGTGACCCCCGGGTTCTTGGATAGTAATTCTGGTTTTCAGAAAGCTTGTTGATGCAATCAAAAATATGGCCTATTTCTACCTCAAAGCCTTTTTGGACCGGCTTTAATACGGAATTCAGATCCTCTATCATCTTTTTGCCGCAAATACCACAACTGGTCTGGCTGACATAACTTGTTCTTTTCAGAAGATGCCCGATTTTTTTGCGTCTTTCCGGTGTAAGCCAGATATCAATACCATTTGGATCCAGGTCTTTATCATATCCAATGGTCTTAATATCATCCACAGCATCTATAATCCCTTCACCCAGACAGAGTCCGACTGCATGAAAAATTTCTTCTCCAGGTGTTCTCATCACTACTGAATAAGGCTTCTCATCAATATGAATCAAAAGGGGTTCCTCGCCGATCAATTCAAAAGTGCTGCCCTGGCAGTTTCCTTGTTCACACCATAGCGCCTGATAAAATTCAGTATGTTTTCCTTCACTCAATCGTTCTTAACTCCTTGCGCTATAAATCAGGCCACCATCTTGTGCCTTTACATACTGCCACGTCGAAAAAAGAGATATCATTTCCTGTGTATTAATCTTTACCTTTAGGAAATGCAAGAGACTGGCTCAGAACAAAGGCTGCCTGGAGATATGATGTCGGGCAGAGGGGAAAACATTCCTTACAGTCGTTGCACTCTTTTGCGGCTATTTCCGGAATAAAACTGATTTCTTTGTGTATTCCTCTGTCAACAAATCCGATGGCGTTCTTTTTTACAACCTCGGCGCAATATCTGACACACAAGCCGCAGTGGATGCAGAAGGAAGGATCTTTTTCATACCTGTCCCTGTCAGCGCCATACTCTTTTGCCAGTTTTTTTAACTGGGGTGAATCCGGGGCATGTGCCATCAACAGTTCTATAATGGTTTTGCGGATTCTATCGACTTTCTCGGTCCGGGTCCTGACAATGATGTTTTCTTCTGCCGGGTAAACACAGGAAACAACGAGCTTTGTCCAGCCTTTAGCCTCTACTTCTACGATACAAAGCCGGCAGCCCCCGAAAGGTTCCAGTTTTTCGTGATGACAAAGGGTTGGTATGAATATCCCCGCACCCTGGGCTGCCTCAAGAACGGTCATCCCTTTGGTGGCCTTCACTTGCCTTCCATCAATCTCAAATTGGATTTCACTCATTTTTACTTGCTTCCTTTTGGGCTTTTTTTTGAAGGGCTCTTTTTGGTTATTATTCTTTTCTCTTCAGGAACAGGAGCCGGAACAGGCTCACCGGATATCTTTGTCACTGCACCAAATTTTGCAGGACAGACTTCAAAGCAGGTTCCGCACTTTGTACATTTATCCTGATCAATGATATGAATTTTTTTCTTGCCGCCGTCAATGG
>JAOZRF010000198.1:4230-5852 GCA_029940245.1 Desulfobacula sp. | reverse complement strand
ACTGTTTTTCCTGATTTCCATCTATACGGTTGGGTATCTTCAAGAAAGTGACATCCAGACGGAAAACATTTTTACAGGCTTCATGCTCCTGTTTTTATCCGCCATGACAATGGTAACCCTATCCGTTCATATCATGGTGATGTGGATCGCTATTGAAGCAACAACCCTTGCCAGTGCGCCACTGATTCTTACTCACAGATCTTCTGCATCCCTTGAAGCCACCTGGAAATATATACTCATATGTTCCGTCGGTATTGCCATGGCACTCTTAGGATCAGTCTTTATCACACTTTCCATGGACATTGGAAACGTTGATGCCCCTCTGTCTTTTTCAACACTGACGATGGTCGCAAAAAAATTGGATCCCATGTGGCTGAAAACAGGGTTTGTCTTCATACTGGTTGGATACGGGACAAAAATGGGTTTAGCCCCCATGCACACCTGGCTTCCGGATGCACACAGCGAAGCCCCCAGTCCGGTTTCAGCACTATTATCCGGGGTGCTTTTAAATTGTGCTTATCTGGGTATTTTTAAGACAAATAAAATTATGCATGCAGCAGGGTTAAATGATTTTTCAGGCACAATTTTGATTGTTTTTGGTTTGATGTCTATTCTGGCAGCAGCAACATTTATTCTTAAACAAAACGAATACAAGAGAATGCTTGCCTATTCCAGTATCGAAAACATGGGAATTATCGCTGTTGGAACCGGTATCGGCGGTATCGCAGCCTTTGGTGCAGTGATCTGCATGATTCACCACAGCCTGATTAAATCTTCCCTGTTTTTGTCATCGGGAAATATTTTATTGGGGTATGGCGATAGAATGATTAAGGGTACAGGCGATATGGTCAGCCGGATGCCAAAAACCTTTGTGGCTTTTTTTGGAGGGTTTGCCGGGATTTCAGGCTTTCCACCCTTTGGTATTTTTATCGGGGAGATGTTCATTATTGTAGGTGCATTCAGGGCCGGGCATTATATCATAGCCGGTATATTTATCCTGAGCCTCTGTGTCATTTTTGCCGGATTTGCCAATCATGTAATGAAAATTTCCTTTGGCGATTCAGATTCAAATAAAAGGATTCGGTTAAAAGAAAAGGCCAGTATGGTCTGGCCTCAATATATACTGCTATTAACATCCCTGATATTATGCTTCTTTATGCCGGACACATTATATCAAACAATAATTGATGCAGTGACTGCCATTGGCGGAGGACTTAAATGACAACTGCTTTTTTAGAAATATTAAATGGAGAAAAACTATCAAGAGAAAAAATTCCTCATCTTTCTTTTCATAATTTTCAGGAAAACGCTCTGGATATTGTAAAAAATGGTGGAAAGATTGTTCAGTATTTCGGATTTCAAGATGAAGATTCCGCCATGAAACTCATGGCTGTTTTGAGAACGGACAAACTTCTTGTAGCGTGCTGTGATGCAAAGGATGTTTATCCTTCATTAAGTAAAACATGCGAGCCATTCCATATGTTTGAGCGGGAAATTGCCGAACAATTCGGTATACGGCCCGAGGATCATCCCTGGCTGAAAATGGTCAGGTATCATGCTAATTATCGGAATAAACCTGATGTTTTTGGAAATGATTATAAAGAAGACATCCCGGGCAATTA
>JAOZRF010000198.1:0-4220 GCA_029940245.1 Desulfobacula sp. | reverse complement strand
ATTATGAGTATTATAAGGTTGAAGGAGATGAAATCCATGAGGTTGCTGTGGGGCCTGTTCATGCAGGTGTTATAGAACCCGGTCATTTTAGATTTAACTGCATTGGTGAACGCGTACTTCATTTAGAAATACAGCTGGGCTATCAGCACAGGGCGGTGGAAAATCTGTTCTATACTGTTCAGGCAAAAAGATTGCCTATCCTTGCTGAAAATATAGCAGGGGACACCACCATTGGTCACAGCCTTTGCATGGCACAGGCGGTTGAGGCGCTTACATCCGTCACACCTGACAAAGGCGCTCAGATCATTCGAACCATTGCCCTGGAACTGGAACGGCTTGCCAATCATATTGGTGATCTTGGCGCATTAAGCGGTGATGTGGCATTTTTACCGCCAGCCAATTATTTTGGACGGCTGCGGGGGGATTTTTTAAATCTGTCTCTTCTGCTCTGCGGAAACAGATTTGGAAAAGGGTTGGTACGACCCGGAGGGGTTTGTTTCTCTCTTGATGATGATATCCGGGCAACCCTTGGAGAGCGGCTCAAAGAATTAAAACCCCAGATGGGCCATGTTTTTGAGCTTCTTTTTTCTGCTTCAACGGTGAGAGCCCGTTTTGAATACTGCGGTATAGTCAGCACGGATGATGCTGAAAAATTAGGTCTGGTAGGACCTGCTGGTCGGGCAAGTGGAATTGGGTATGATGTCAGACGGGAATTTTCCACAGAATATTATGGAAAAATAGATATACCGGAAAATAAAAAAACCTCATGTGATGTATATGCCCGGGCAAGAATCAGATATGACGAGATACTGCAATCAATTAATATTATTCAATCTTTGATCAAGAAGCCGGTTCAAACCCAGTGTGTAAATGATAGTAACTATAACTTGTCTGCTTCTTCTTTTGTGGTAACCTTAAATGAGGCATGGCGGGGTGAAGTTTCCCATGTAATGTTGACGGATAAAGAAGGCAAAATTCTTCGATACAAGGTCAAGGACCCGTCTTTTCACAATTGGATGGGTCTTGCAATGTCTTTACGGGATACTGGGATATCAGATTTCCCGCTAAATAATAAAAGTTTTAATCTTTCTTATTGTGGGTTTGACCTTTGATAATACTAAACTCAAATCTGCCAACTCCGAAAGTTGAGTGATAAATTTAAGAAAATGATAAAGAGAGTTTTAAATGCTCAATACACTTAAAAATCGATTTGAACAGGGTTACAGAACATGTGACTACCCTAAAGAAAAACCCGCTGTATTTTCTCGCTATCGTGGGAAACCCATCATACAAAAAGATGTTTCCAATGACATGGTAAAAGCGTGTGCAAATGCTTGCCCGCAGGATGCCATTGATGTCGATTCAAAAAAAATTGATATGGGACGATGTGTCTTCTGCGGGACGTGTGAACGTATCTCCAATGGAAAATTTGTCAGGTTCTCAGGTGATTTTGAAATTTCCACTTTCAGAAAAGAACACCTGCTCACGGATGGTGATCTTCCAGCCCTTGCCGAACATTCAAAGCAGCATTTTAAAAAATTGTTTGGCCGGTCTTTACAGCTTCGGCAGGTATCAGCCGGAGGCTGCAATGCCTGCGAAGCAGATTTAAATGTATTGGCAACCCCATTTTTTGATCTGGCGCGGTTTGGCATAAATTTTGTTGCATCTCCCCGCCATGCAGACGGCATCGTGGTTACAGGCCCTGTATCCAGAAATATGAAAACAGCATTATTAAAGACTTATGACGCTATTGCCGATCCAAAAGTCGTCATTGCCGTGGGGAGCTGCGCTATAACAGGCGGCCCTTTCCTGGGAAGCCCTGAAATAACTCAAGGCCTGGACACTATTTTGCCTGTGGATCTGTTTATCCCAGGCTGCCCGCCGCATCCGCTGACCAATCTTCATGCGTTGCTGACATTTTTTAAATAACTCAACTGGCCTTAAGTCCTTTCAGTTAAATAAGAATCAACGCCCATACAAAGAGGGTGACTCTCAACAATACAAAGCTTGCAAGTACAATCCCTGCCAGTTGAAATGCCATGGCAAATCGTGTTTGGTGTCTTCCCCCGTCATGGATGATCGTATCGAATAACCAATGATCCCGAAATGGCCAGGAGTGTGTCTGATAATCATAAAATGGGAGACCCACCAAACATCAAAGTCGATGTACTCAAATATTACACCGATCAGAAGCAGGATCAATGGAAGAAGCGTCATCAAGGAGAGATAGCCTTCAGGATCTACCCTGTAACTCTTTGTATCTCAAAAAATTTGAGGTTGTCATTCGGGAATATTTGGTTTATAAAGGGCCTGAAAAAAGATGATGAATTAAGCAGCTTATAATTATTGATACCGTGGTTATAATAAAATATGATATCTATCTGGAGCAACACCTGACCTGCCTGGCCTGATCTTTTCTAAGATTTCTCCAGAAGGCTTGATCCAAATTGTACTCAATGTGTTTAACCAAAGGAAAGGCAAAATAGATAGTTTGCTTTTCGCTGTTATTATTAAGGAAGAATAAATGGAACTTTCGGTTTTTGATTTATCAAAACATTTGGGGGTTGTCCCGGACACCATTGAACGGTGGGTCCGCCAGGGGAAACTGCCGGTTTTTAAAAAAGGCATAAATTATAGGTTTGATACAAAAGAACTGGACAAATGGGCAGCCAAGCATAATATCAGTCTTAATTTTTCAGATATTCACACGCCCCAAAAAGAAATAGAGTCTGTTGTTCCTTTATCCATCGCGGTCCGGAATGGTGGTGTCTATTGTGATATCCAGGGCAATGATGTGAATAGTGTTTTGAAATCTTCCATTGAAAAAATTTCAAACATTTCAAATGATTTCAAAACAGATCTTCTTGATCGGTTGATGAATAGAGAACAGTCCCTTTCAACAGGTATTGGAAATGGAATTGCCATTCCCCATCCCAGGGAACAATTGAGCTATTTAAAAAGCCCCTTGGTTTCAGTCTGTTTTTTAGAGCATCCGGTTGATTATAAGGCCCTGGACAATAGACCCGTGTCTGTATTGTTTTTTATATTGTGCCCTGCCTTAAAAATGCATTTGCATTTATTATCTTCTTTATCTTTTTGTTTAAGGAACCATTCGTTTATAGATTTTTTAAAATTAAGACCCACTGCAGATCAATTGATTGAAAAAATTGAAATCATTCAGAAAGCAAACCAGATTTAGTGAACGTAATGGAAAAGCCAGGTTAAATGTCTAAAATAAAAAATGGGTATAAAATCTTATACCACAGGCTGTTTCAACTGGATGACAGATTATTGCTCATCATTGCAGGATCCATTGCCGGAATCTGTAGTGGCCTTGCTGCAGTGGCATTGCGGCTGTCCCTTGAATCCGCCCTTGAATGGCTCCATCCATTTCGTAACTATTGGTGGGCATTTGTTTTGCCGGCCATGGGGGCGCTGCTTTCTTCTCTATATCTTGAAAAAATTGCCAGGGAAGGGGCAGGGCATGGGGTTCCCGAAGTGATATACTCTGTTTCAAGATATGGGGGTCTCTTGCGGCTTCGATCCAGTTATTCAAGATTGATTGCAAGTTTGCTGACCATTGGAAGCGGGGGATCTGCCGGACCGGAAGCACCCGTGGTCATGAGTGGGTCCGCCATTGGTTCCAATATTGCCAAATTTCTTGGGTTGAATGATCGACAGCGTATTACGCTGGTGGGATGCGGCACAGCTGGTGCCATTGCATCTATTTTCAATGCACCCATTGCAGGGCTTGTCTTTTCCATTGAAGTGATTCTGGGGGAATGGAAATTTGTAAATATTATCCCCATTGCCATTGCTGCAGTGGCAGGAGCTCAAGTCAGTCAGGCCATCATCCCGGATCAGGTCATTTTCAACCATTTGCCGTTTCAGGTAGGGGGAACAGATATTTTGCCGAGCCTGTTTCTAGCTGTGGTTACCGCCTTGATTTCCGTAGTGTTTACAAAGATGTTAAGGCAGACCGGAAAAATTGCCAGGAAATCTTCTTTCCCTTTATGGGTTCGTGCCGTTATTGGCGGGTGTACCGTCGGGATAATCGGTATGTTTATGCCCGTGGTGCTGGGTGAGGGATACCGTTTTATCCAGTCAATGATTTCAGGGACTTTTTCAATGGGTATCTTTTTTGTTTTTGTGGCAGTTTTTGCAAAAATTTTTGCCACTGCCATGACATTGGGCTGGGGAGGATCAGGGGGAATATTTGC